>JAPPOR010000432.1 GCA_028817905.1 Myxococcales bacterium | reverse complement strand
CCCCCAAATGTGTCTTCCCCAGCGCCCCCTTCCAGAAAGGAGTTGGGGTAGTCGGCCCGCAGCAGGTCATTTTCCCCGCCGCCCGAGAGCACGGCCTGGGCGCCGAACACAGAGAAATCTTCGGGTCCCGAGCTGCCACACACAGCAGCGCCGTACCCTCCAGGCATCGTCAACTGGAGCGAGCTGTTGCCGGAAAGGTGGGAAGCGCTGAAGATGTGGTTCTGCCAATCAACAAGGGGCTGAATCGTCACCTCCTCCCAGCCGCTACCGCATTGAATGTCTTCCGTGGCGAACATCCGCGTCTCGCCTCCTCCGCCGCTACAGATGGCATAGTCTTCCGTGATCTTCCCATCGGGCGCCAATACGACGTCTCCCTTCACCCAGTCCGTCAAACCTCCCGACCAATCATCTATGTATCTGACATCGTTCGGCGCGCCCTCGGGGACCTGGCGTCTGACGCAGGCCACGAGCCTGTCCGGACCCCAGCCGCCATCCACCCATCCGACGACGCTGCCCCTCGGGATATCGATCAGCTTGAATCCGCAGGCATTCGCGTTGTCACCACAAGCGCTCGAATCGGTGTGATGAGTCAGACACGCGTTGAGGGGCCAACAGGAGGTATTCTGACTGTTGCCGACAGCAGCCCAGCCTAGCGATCCCCCGACCACAAGCAATCCCGCAGTCACCAGGCGTGCGCGCACGCCCCATTTGAACAACGACTTCCTTCCCTCCATAGGTCTACCCTCCACTTTTGGACGTTGTTGTGACTACTTCTTCTATCTGTGCACCGCCGACACACACGCGCTGGAACCGACTACGCAAACCTGCGCGCATGAGGCAACGCTCAGCCCGGAGCCGGAGTTCCCGCTTGCCCCCTCGCGCCCGTAGCATGCCAGGAGAAGCGAGTGAAGGTGGACCCTAGCGCTACACGCCCAACGGGACCCAAATGTCCAAAGCAGGACCCAAATAGCCAACCCTGGCGTCTCCTAGGAAAGCTGTACGCACACCCAGAACTGGAGCTGCTACATGCAGAAAAGCCCAGCCAGGTCATCTTAGGCCTCGAATGCATGTTCGCGACGCTTCGAAGCGTCTAAGCATTCAGCCAACAGAAAGCCCGCGGCACGCCGCGATTGACACTGGGCCCGCACTGCCTCACAGCAACCCTGGCGTAGATTGGCCTCCACCATGCGAACAACGGATATGCCTTCCTCAGTTAGGCCACAAAGATCCACCGTCAGAATGGATAGCATCGAGCTTGCGGGAAGGGTCCCCGGCGCATCGAGCACAAACCTACACATGAGCGGGTCAGGTACGACTGTGGTGAGTCGTTGGCTACGGGCGTTGATCCGCACCCGTAGTCGCACCTATCGCTTTGAGGCGGCGCTAACGGTCATCGGCTTCGTGGCCCTCGCAAGACCGCTGCTCGAGCTCATGATGGCAGGCCATCCGACTAGCTACACGATGGCGAGTCTGCTCAACAGTGCAACCTTCTATTTGCACGCTTTCTGCCTGTACAGCTTGGTCGTCGCAAGCGCCACTCGGCAGCCACCGGAACGGGTGCAAGGCGTGGTCGTTGTCGGCGTCTTCGCCGGCATCTTTCCGCCCATTCTCGACGCACTGCTGGGGGGAGTTGGCTCTGGTTACTACCGCTACGTCCTGGCCGACTTCTCGAGCTGGCATTGGTCGCTATTCGACCCGGCGTTCGCGTCAGTGGGTGAGGGCATCGTTCTTTGGTTCACGATCGTGCTGGTCGCCATCTACGTGGCGGAGGTCACCGATTCGTGGCTGAAAACGGCGGCTGCCGCGGCGGCGGCCTACCTCGTGGTGATGGTCCTCTCCACCATGTCCTTCTCCCTTTCCCGGGCCGTGCTTGGCCTACTTCCGGAGAACCTGGCGACCCTGCCATCAATCGGTACGGCCACGCTGAACCTCATTCAGTTGGCCATCGCGCAGGCGGCGTTCCTGGGCGCTCGGCCTCGGCTCGCGCGAAGGCTTGCAGCTCGCTTACTGCACGCGCTTCCCTTTGTGCTGCTGGTGGGCCTGGGCTCGACGTACTTTCGCTTCCTCGAACCCAGCGGGCGGACAGCTACGGTGAGCTTCTGGTTGGTCGTGTTCGGTGCCGCGGCCGTCGGGCAACTCGCTGTGATGGCGCTCGTTCAGAACGACGCGGCCGATGAAGGTGGCGACTCTCGGAGCGCCGACTCGGCCTTCTTCGTCGCCGTCGGAGCGCTGGGCGTGCTAAGCGTACTGTCCGTCGTGGAACGCCTCGGCCTGATGCTGGCACTATGCTGGGTCGGCTCGGTGGCCTACCATGCCCGATTCTATCGCGGTAAGCGGTTCTTCCCCACCAACTACAAGATCGAGGGGCTTTGGGGCTGGGGTGCCTTCTCAGTGGGTGCCTACATCGACCCCATGCACGACAAGCCACTGCCACCCGCGTTCCTGTGGGGCAGCCTGCTAGTATTTGGAGGCTTTTCGCTATTCAACGTCTTCAAGGACTACAAGGATATTCGGTCCGATCACCGCGAGGGCACGCAGACGCTGTATGTGTTGGCCCTTCGACGGGGGATCAAGCTCAGTCGCCTACATCAAAGACTAACGGCCGCGCTGGCGGTTTGCCTCTTGGTTCCGCCCGCCGCCCTGTGGGCGGCGGGGGTGGACACGGTTGGCGCAGCAGCCTGCGCACTGGCAGCTCTCCTACCGGTCCTGGCCGTAGGCGGCAAGCCGACGACAGCCACGGTCCAGCGCTTCTTTGCGAGCATCAGCGCCTACGTGCTCGCCTGTACGCTGGCGATCGCGCTCAGCTGAGGCCGCGGCACGTCTAGCTGCGCCTCTAGCCCGTCCTGTCTCAATTTCCAATTGGCATCCAGATGTCTGCGGTTTCGCATCGCTTCTTGGGGCCAGCCGCGATCGCGATAGGGTCTACGTCGATGACGTCTCCTGCGTTGCAGTTTCTGCTCCTCACGGTCTGCGGCTGGGTCGACCGACGCCACTTTGCCACCATTGAGTACCTGCGATACCGGCCAACGGCAACGCGAACGTCCAGCGCAAACAGCGCCTTGGCGGCCTGCTCAATCACTACCACCGGGCGGCCGCGTAGTGGCTCGAGAAATGAGACGGCACGCGATAAGGACCCGCCCGAAGGCCGCCCTCCTGAATCGATCAACGACGGCAACATGGCCTCCCTGCCTCGGGTCGGTGGGCTGCATCGTCGCCACACGCGGCTGGCGGCCAGAGCACGAGTGAAGGTTCGATTGCTCATCGCACCCGAAGGCGCGGCTCTCGATCGTGCAGCTCGTGCCGCCGAGGTGTCTGCCCGGCTCCCTTCGGGCCTATCGCTCCCTGGAACGCGGGCACGTATGCGCGCGACCATGAGCAAGCGAGTGTCTGTTCTGCTCGCCCGCTCGCCCGCTCGCTCGGTTGTGATTTTCTGGGCGTTGCCGCGATAAGGTTTCGGGGAGGACACCCGAAGGCTACGGCCCGCATCTGGGCTTCGACCACGAGGCCTTCGAGGACTTCATGGAGCGGGTGCTCCTCAGACCTGGCCTGTGCCGTCTCAAGCAACGCACGACCTCCTTCTTCGGCTTCAACCTCTTCTATGTACTCGAGAGGTTGCCCTGCCCAGTCGCTTCCTGACAGGTGGGCCGGCATTCGGCTCACCATGCGCGGCCGATATCCGTCGCCTTAGCTGCGGATATCGGTACGACGAGCTTTCGGGTACCCCCTTCGGGTAAGCTGCACGCTGAACGAAGAGATGGGACGCCCCGAGCTGGGCGCTGGGTGGATGCTGTGCCAAAAGTCGTCGATCACGAAGAGAGGCAGAACGAGCTTGCGCAGGCTGCTTTGGAGACCCTGGCCCGTGAGGGTGTCGCTGGAACAACGATGCGCTCGGTTGCGGAGACGGCGGGCTGTACTACTGGCATGCTGGTGCACTACTTCGCCAACAAGGACGCGATCCTCATCGCCGCCTTGCGCTGCGCCCAGGAGCGGACGGCGGCGCGCATGCGGGCTGTGTTGAATGGGCCTGACACACCGGGAATTCTCTCGCGTTTTTTAGCCGAGGCATTGCCATTAGACGCCGTGCGTCGACAGGAGTGGTCGATCTGGCTGGCGTTTTGGGGCGGAGCGAACGCCAGCCCGCAGCTAGCCGGCGAGCATCGTGCCCGCTATCGCGAATACATCGGGGCGGTGCGAAGAGTCCTGAGCATCGCGGTCGAGCGTGGCGAACTGGCCGAAGTCGCGCGATCTGCGGAGGAGGCAGAGGCGCTCGCGGCGTTCATTGACGGACTGGGGCTACAAGCGATGCTCGATCCTGGCCGGTTACCGCGCCGCCGCCAGCTGGCGCTTCTCGAGACGTATATCGCGCGTCTTCGCGCTTCTTGACAGGTTAAATAACAATTGTTATGTAAAAACATGCCCGACAGTCAGACTCCTCCGCGCCTGCTGAGCACGTACTTGTTGGTGATCGACCTGCAGATGCTCCTGTACTGGGCGCTTGCCTGCATCCGCGCGCTTGGCGCGGCCGATCTTCCGGATGAGCACCTGTACGCGGACTATGAGGCACCGCTGATGGTCGCGTGGAACTGGTCCTTCCTTCCGATGGACATCGTGCTGTCAGCGACCGGCCTGGTCGCGGTGTATCGGCGCAGGGCTGGCCTTTCGTGGCGCGGGCTGGCGGCGTTTTCGCTCGCCTTGACGTTCTGTGCGGGACTGATGGCGATCTCCTTTTGGGCGATCCGTCGAGAGTTCTCTTGGCTTTGGTGGGGAGCCAACATGGTTTACGTGTTGGGGCCGATCTGGTTCCTTCCGAAGCTGGGGACCGATCGCGCCCCCGACCTTGCGCCTGCTAGCTAGCCCGGATATCTGTGCTCGAGCCCGGATCAGCAGCACGCCGGACTTGGGGTCCTGGCAAAGCTTGTCCCGCGCGATCAATGCCAGGCCATCAAAGCCACGTCTCATGTCGACGGGCTCGGTGTACGCGAAGATACGAACCGTGACCGGAATCATCGGCAGGCGGAGCCCGGGCTTGTGCGTGTCCCGTTCGAGGTCGACAGCCAGTGGTTCCGTGGCCGGGCGGACGTCGCGAGCTTCGCCATCGACGAGCTTCTCGGAACCAAGCTCTGCGCGCTCTATCAGCGCAGGAAAGGCCGGGAAAAGCCCTGTGAAGTCGAAGAACAAGCGAGGTGATGCAGAGTTCATGAACAATCCGGGCTAGGTTCCGGGGATGTGGAGGCACCTACTGGTCCCATTGGCGATGCTTGCGTCGGCGTGCGGTGGCGGGCCGGAACCGACCCGGAGCTCGGGGGAAAGCAGTGGCTCCGAGTCCCCGCATTCGGACGATTCCGTTGCGCCGCCCACACGGCCGCCACTTCCGCCTCCGGTCGAGGGAACGTTCGAGCTGCCGGTGCGGGTACCTCTTGCGACGATCGAGGAGCTCATCGATGCGGTGCTGCCAAAACACGAGAAACAAGGCTACCGGCAGTGGACGCGCCCAGGGCGGAGTCCCGCAATCGAGGCGCGCTACGAGATCTGGCGCGACCCGGTCAAGGTGCGGTTCTCCGGGTCGACCTTGCGTGTGGAAGTGCCCGTCCGATACGCGGCGCGCTTTCATGCGCGGCTCAAGAATCCCTTCGGCGGCAAGTGGCTGCGAGTCGCACGGGACGAAGCTTGGGGCACGAAGCGCAAGCCCCTTCGCCTGCGTTTGAAGCTGCGCACACAGATCGAGATCTCGCGCCGTTGGGAGCTGTCCCTGAAGACGGCTGTGGAGCCGCCGAGGCACGGGCCACCTCCCGGGGGCAAGATCTGTACCGGGGGTGGGTTCAAACTGTGTGTCGCCAAGTCATCGATCGCACCGCAGGTGCAAAAGCAGATGGACGCGGAGCTGATGCCACGCATCCGCAAGGCTGCTGCCGACTTCGATCGCCAGGCGGTACGCATGGTGGCACTGCGATCACGTGTCGAGCGCTTGTTCAAGCAGTTGCTGCGCCCGCGCGCTGCGGACCACGGTCGCTGGATGATGCTTGAGCCGAAGGACGCGGCGCTATCGCTCAAGCGGGAAGGCGACGCCATCGTCGCGCTACCAGCCCTGTCAGCGCGCCTAAGCTACCACGAGCGCAAGCCCACCCGGGTGGTAGCGAAGCTGCCTGACCGTGCATCGCGTTCCAGCCTGCCCCGGCGGAGCGCTGATCTTCCTGAAGCGTTCGTCCCCGGGGAGCTGCGTGCACTGCTGCAAGGGCTCTAGCTTGCCGCCCTGAGGGCAGCTGTGTTACGTCTGAGCGCCCTGTGGCACCAGAACGCGTGCGCACAGCACATGCGTGTGAGGAGGGGCTTGCGATGCAGCGTGATGGCGCCAGGCGCAGCGCAACAGGTTTTCACAGCTGGCTGATCTCCGCGCTGCTGGTATCGAGTGCGAGTCTGTGGGGCTGTGCGTCCAGCTGTCCGGCCTTCGCGGTGCTGGAGTTCTTGCCTAGCAGTAAGCAGTCGCAGGTGCAGCCGAGTGTCACGGTCAACGGGCAGACCATGACGCTCGCGTCCGGGGAGCACCAAGAGCAGAACCGTTCATCGGACGACGCCCGGTCCCAAGCGATCGAGCTTGCGCGGCACGACAGGCTCGAGACCGGTCCCAACACCCGAGCCATCGTGACCTTTGCCAATGGTGGCAAGGCGGTGCTTTACCCCAAGACTCGGGTTCAGCTCGGTTCCCTGTGGACCTGGCTCGGTTCGCTGTTCGTCAGTGGTCCGGTGGACGTCAAGGCCAAGGTGCCGGCCTCCGATAATGCGAGTGCTTCAAAAGGTCCGGTTGGTGCAGACGGGGACGCGAGGGACGAGGGCAACTGGGTGGATGCCACCTCCGAGGGCACGAAGTACCACGTGGAGGTGACGCAGCACGGAGTGAAGGTAACCGTCATTGAGGGCCGGGTCACGCTCAACAAGGGCAAGCGGGCTCGCTGGTCGCCGGTCCAGTTGGGGCGCGGCCAGCGCGCGACGGTGCAAGACACCCGGGACTCGCCCAAGAAGGACGCTATCGATCGCCACGAGCTGGCGGCCCTTACAGACGAGTTCTACGAGGGTTTCGACTCCCCCACGGCTGCGCACGTGGAGGTTCCTGATGTGCGCTTGCTCGAGGAACAGGAGGCGAAGGACAAGCTGATGGCCGCGAGCGTGAACTACGAGGTCTACTACGAGGCGCCCGCTCCCTCCTCATCGGGACAGGCGGGTCGGGTGATTCGGCAATCGCCCAGTCCTGGCAGTTACTCGGCGGAGGCCACGCCGACGGTGCAGTTGACGGTCGTCAAGCGGGGTACGCTGGTTCCGAACGTGGTGGGCATGTCCGTCGACGCCGCCCGCGAGGTGTTGAACAAACAGGAACTCAAGGTCGGCAAGGTCACGGTGTGGGACGCGTCAGAAGGGGGAAAGGTCCTGCTTCAGGACCCGGTGGCCGAGTCCACGGTGCTTCAGCCCGCGGGGCGCAAGGATAGGCCGGAGGTGAACCTAACGATTGGCTCGGCGCCCAAGCCCTCGCGATCCAAGGTGGCGTCTGGGTCGAGCACCGTGCCGATCCCAGTGCCGGACGTGACCGGCGAGTCCTGGGGGCGTGCGCGCGAGGCGCTCTATCAAGCCGGGTTCGCCGTCGAGACCAGAAAACTCGTCTCACCGGTGCCCCGGCGGGATCTATCCGAGCCCCGTGTCGTGAGCCAGTCGCCCTTGCCTCGGCAACCCCTCGCTCGGGGTGAGACGGTACAGATTACGCTGATCTATCCAGCTGCTGCCGGGGTGATCCCTTCGCCATCCGCGCAGGACCGACCGAGCGGTGTGCCCGCCGGGGGGGGCGTCCAAGCAGCGCCCGACCCAGGTGCTTCGCGGGCGGTTCCCCCTGAAGCGACGTCGGGTACCGGTGCCCGTCCCGCGGAGACCCCTGCCCTGGAGCAAGCACCATGAACGACACGCATGATTCCCGGGTGCTGGCGGTACGGGCGCCGGCGCGAGTCCTGCCAGCCCGACCCAGCATGCGTATGGCGATCGTGCTGTGCCTGTACGTCTGCTGGGGCCAGGGGCCGGTCCATCGGGCTGCTGCACAGGAGGTCGTTCCGCCCCCGGTCGCTCCGGCCGCGCCTGGACCCGGCGCGGCGGCGCAGATTTCGGAGTCCAGCGAGCCGTCGGTTGGCGCGAATACAAGCAACGCGCAGGCTGCCTTGAGGTTGCTCGATGAGGGGTTGGCCCTGGCGTATGAGGAAGACTGGCGAGGCGCCCGGGCCAAGTTCCAACAGGCCAAACAGCTGGCTCCGTTCCCCAACATTGTCTACCACCTGGCCCAAGCTCACTATCAGCTCGAGGATTGGGATTTGGCGTTGCAGGAGCTGGCCCAATTCAAGAAGCTCGCTGGCCACCACAATCCGCATGAAAAGAGCGCGCGCACTCTTCACCAGAGGGTCGACACGCGCCTGCGTGCGAAGCAGGAAAGCCCCGACGAGCCCGGCCTACCGGAGCCGGTCAGGCCCGCGCCGCTGGATGTGCCCCTCGGGCCGGTCGTCACGCTGGCCGCGGGAGGCGCTGCGCTGATCGCCGGTACCATGACGGGTTTGCTTACCAATGCAGCGGGCGGTGAACTGGAACGTAACTGCCCAGAGCGCGTGTGCAATGTCGAGCTGGAAGTGGTCAAAGACAGGGGGGAGACCATGATGCTGGCCTCCAACGTGCTGCTCGTGGCGGGCGCGGTCGCGGTGGGGGCGGGCGCCACCTGGTGGTTGTTGTCGGGGTCGGCGGAAGAGTCGTCCCATGCCACAGGCGACCTGAAGACGGGAGCAGCCTGTTCCCTGGATGGCTGTGGCGCCTCTTTGTCGGTCTCTTTCTAGGGACACTCCGTTGGTCGGACGGCTTTCCGTTTGCGTGGCCCCTGGCCCCGGGGGCAGAGGACTCGCGCCAGCAATGGGCAATCCCGGGTGCCTAGCCCGCATCCATCACCAAATCACGCGCCCTCGCACAACTGCTCGACTCCGCAGGGCTTTCGCTTCAGTCGAAAATACAGCGAGTATAGCCTCCTTCACCGAAAGCCCTGCGAAGCCGATCACTTGCACGATCGTCACGTGCCTTGGTGATGGATGCGGGCTAGCACCCACCTCGGCTTGCGGGGTGGTAGGATGCGTCTCGATGACCGGGGGCGCCCGCCATGCCTAGCCACGACGTATTTGTCAGCTATGCCCATGTGGACAATGAGACGCTGCTGGAGGAGCAGACCGGCTGGATCTCGATCTTCCAGCGGGCGCTGCAGAAGCGGCTTGGCCAGCTCCTGGGCCGTCAGGCAGCGGTGTGGTGGGACCGCAAGCGTTTGAGCGGAAACCACCACTTCGACGAAACCATCGCGACCGCTTGCGAGCATGCCACGGTCATGGTCTCTGTGGTGACGCCCCGGTACCTGAAGTCAGACTACTGTCGTCACGAGGTCGACCACTTTGCGGCCAGTCGGGGTCTCAAGGTGGGCGATCGGTCCCGGTTGTTCATGTGCGTCAAGACGCCGGTCGAGCGAGGTGATCTGTTCCCGCAGATGGAGGGCAAGCTTGGCTACGAGTTCTTCCAACAGGAGGAGGCTGGCGGTCGCTTCCGCGAATATGAGATTTACGACCCGGCCCTGAAACCATTGTTCATGGCGACCCTGGAGGACCTGGCGCAGGACGTGGGCAGGTTGGTAGGCCAGCTGGGTTCGGACCGGTCCTCGTCAGCGCCGGAGATTGCGCCGGCCACCTCGCAGCCGGTTGTCCGCACGTCGAAGGCGCCCGAACCCCCCACATCCGAGGGCGCCGATGCGGCTCCAAGGCAGTCCGTGCTGGTAGCCACTACCGCTGGGGACATCAAGGCCGTGCGGGAGGGGATCGTGCGGGAACTGTCGGCCCGCGACCACGTGGCCCTGCCGAGTGTGGCCTGGAGTGAGGAGGCCGATGCCTTCGAAACGGAGCTGTCGCAGGCGATTGACGGAGTTTGCTTGAGCGTGCACATGCTGGGTGACAAGTACGGGGTGACGCCCGAGGATGGTGAAGCTTCGTATCCGGTGCTGCAGCTCGAGCAGGTCAAGCGCATGGCCGCTCAGCGCGCCGAAACTGAGCCCCTGGCCCGTATTCTGTGGATCGCTCCAGAGGCAACCGGTGCCAATGGGCGTCAGCAGCGCCTACTGGAAGAGCTTCGGGGCGACCCGACGTTGGGGCCCCTGGACGAACTGCTCGAGGGCAGCGAGGAGGAGCTCAAGGACCGCATCCTGAGCAAGTTGCGGGCGCTGGACGAGTTGCGAAGGCAGCGGGAGGAGCGGGCGCGCCAGGCGGTAGAGCGAGACGCCCACTTGCTGGCGCCTGGAGGCCTCTCTCAGCCCGTGCTGGCCGTCAAAAAGGTCTATGTGATTTCGGCCGACGCTGAGGGTGACGACGTGGAAGAGGTTGAGCGGGCGCTGGGTTCTCACGGCTTCGACGTCATCTCCTCGCTCGAGCTCCAAGAGGAGGAGACCGAGTCGGAGCGGGAGGCGCTGCACCAGCGGTGGCTCGGGGAGTGCGACGGCTGCCTGATTTACCACGGCCAGAGCAAGGTCAGCTGGGTGCGGGCACAGATCGATGACGTTCGTAAGGCCCTGGGGCATCGCAGGGAAGGTCCCATGGGCGGACATGTCGTCTATGTGGCACCCCCCGTGGAAGGCCTCAAGAAGCGCTACCGGGTCCACTTCCCGAAGCTGGAGGGACAGCGGGAGCCGGTCCAGGATCTGGAGCCCTTCGTGGCACTCCTCAGAACCCCGTCCGATCCTGAGGCTGACAGCATCGCCGGGTGACGCCGGATTCATTCCATGCCGAGACCTCACGCACCCGATGCCTCGCCCGAACTCGGCCAGCCTCCTGTCCCGCTGGGGCCCGGCGCCGCCGGGCTCTCGTCGGTAGAAAACCCCTTTCCCGGTCTGAGACCGTTCGGGGCGGATGAGGGGCACCTGTTCTTCGGTCGCGAAGAGCACACCGAAGCGCTCCTCGGGAAGCTCAGCATCCAGCGCTTGATCGCCGTGGTCGGCACTTCGGGCAGCGGCAAGTCCTCGCTGGTGTTCGCCGGCATCCTACCCCGCTTGCGGCGCGGCTATCGTACCCGTGTCCACGACGGGCAGGGGGTTGTCGTGCGTTCCTCCTGGCGAATCGCTCAGATGCGACCCGGTGACGACCCGATAGGACACCTGGCGCGCGCGTTGCAGGTTGCCTGTCAGGACGAAGAGGCCCTCGAGAACGCGGCCGCGGAGCCCACCGAGCAGCGTACGGCAGGCCTCGAGGGGGATGAGGCGGAGCTGGAACGGTCGCTCTTGGAGGCCCAGTTGCGCCGCAGCCAGTACGGTCTGGTTGAAGCCTGTCGGGGGCTGCAACTGTCCAGCGAGGAAAACCTGCTCCTGATCGTGGACCAGTTCGAGGAGCTGTTCCGTTTTCGCGCGTTGAGCCAGGAGCGGGGCCGGCTGAGCGATCCGGCCACCGCCTTCGTGCAGCTCTTGCTGAGGGCCACCGAGCAGGTTGGCATTCCGATCTATGTGATGCTGACCATGCGCTCGGATTTTATCGGCGATTGTGTCCAGTTCACGGGGCTGCCGGAGGCCATCAACGAAGGGCAGTACCTGCTGCCCCTACTCAACCGCGACCAGCGCGAGCGGGTCATCCGGGGGCCGATGGCTGTGAGCCACGCGGCTATCGCACCGGCCCTGGTGCAGCGCCTGCTCAACGATGCGGGCGACATGACCGATCAGTTGCCCGTCCTGCAGCATGCCTTGATGCGCAGCTTTGATCTTTGGAGGCAGGAGGCTGACCCCGGAGATCAGTTACAGCTGGTCCACTACCAGCGCTCGGGCGCCATGGCCAACGCCCTGTCCACGCACGCGGACGAGGTCCTGTCGGAGGTGCGTGCCGAGCTTGGCGAGCGCGGCGTGGAGGTGACCGAGGGGCTATTCCGCGCCCTCACCGAGAGGGGCGATACCGGCCGCGGCGTGCGACGGCCCTGCCGGGTGGCCGAGGTGCTGGCGGTGGCGGACACGGACCTGCCAACCCTGGCCCGGGTGGTGTCGCGTTTCAGTGGGGCGGGCCGGGGCTTTGTCGTGGTTCAGCCGGTTGCAGCGCCGCTCGGCCCGGACTCGGTCATGGACATCTCCCACGAAGCGTTGATGCGGTTGTGGGGGCGACTGCGGGGCTGGTGTGATCGGGAGCTCGAGCTCGCACAACGCCTCGGTGAGCTGCGCGATGCCGAGCAGCGGTACGCCGATGGGGAGGCGGGGTTGTGGCGCGACCCCGAGCTGTCCAGGGCCGCCGACTGGATGGCACGCGCAAGGCCCACCGCCGCCCAGGCCAAGCGCTATGGGATCGATCTGGACAAGGTGCGTGCGTTCTTGGATGCGAGCGTGGTCGCTCAGCAGCAGGCGCTGCAGACGGAACGCGACGCACGCATCGTGCGCCGCCTGCGTGCCCTGTTCATTGGCCCCCGCGCACTGCTCTTGCTTCTGCCGCTGCTCTCGGTCCTCGTCGGGTCTGGGCTGCTTGACGCCAGCTTGGGCATCAACACCCGCGCGAAGCGGCTGGCCGTAGCGGCCCGGAACACCGCGTTGCCGCGCGGGCTCCACGAGCGGTTGGGCGTTGTCGTGATCGACCCGCGGACGAACGGGCGCTTTAGGGACGAGAAGAGAGGCATGTTTCGCCTGGGATCCATGTCTGCCCGATGGCGTATCTTGCAGGCCGAGGCATTGAAGCGGATGGTGGATGCGGGTGTCCGGGTGGTCGCCTTCGATGTTGCGTTCAGTGAGCAAGCGAACCCGTCTCCCCTGGTGTTCGAGGGGACCCAGGCGCTCGCCGAGGCGATCGCACATGCCCGTCGACGCGGCACCGCGGTCATCTTCACCGCCACTGGGCAAAACGACCGGGGTGAGCCCAACACTGAACCGAGTCTGCTACGGGCTCTGCAGGAACCGGCGCCATGGGGCGAGCGGTACGCTCCCGGGCGAGTCGCGAGCCCCTGCGTAGGCCTGGAGAAAGAGGGCTGGGCGGTCTACCAGCTGCTGTTCAGTGCCCACGAGGGGCGGCCGCACCGGGCCGGCTTGCCGTTGGCCGCCTTTGCAGCCAGCCAGGCTACGCCGAGCATCCTCGTCGATCGGCCTGATCGCACACTGCTCCTGGGTGGCGGCGAGGGGCCGGCGCGCCAGGTGACCTTCGCCGACTCGCTACCCCCCCGCTCGACCCGATCACGATGTGGATTGCTGGGCGAGGGCGATGAGGCCTTCAGGCAAGTCGTGGATCTGTTTCCTCGTGAGCTCGCCCGCGGGGATCGCGGCGTGATTCCCTTCGAGGACTTGTTTGAAGGGCCGGCGGTGGAGAGCCTGCGGGGCAAGGTGGTGATCGTGGGTGAGCAACGGGGCGAGCGGGACCAGCACAATGTGGTGCGCTGTACGGGCGCTGCTCCTTGGTCCTGCGCGTCCGTTGCCAGCTATGGGATGAGCCTGCACGTGGAGGGAGCGAGCGCCTTGCTGCGCCAGCAGGGAAGTCGGCCCGCGCGGCCCCTGGGCCAGTTCTTGTTCATCGCCCTGATGTGCATCACCGTCGCCTGGCAGCGCATGCGCCACCGCGACAGCAGCCCCCGTCGGCGCATGGGAGCACTGCTGGGATTGATGGCGATCGATCTGGCGATCGTGGTGGTTGCCGCCGTGTCGTTCGGTCTCCTGATGGATGAGGTCTACCACCTCCTCGCGATGGCAGTGACCCACGTCGTGGTGGGCCGGCTGGACCGACACTAGC
>JAPPOR010000985.1 GCA_028817905.1 Myxococcales bacterium | reverse complement strand
CTAGCCCGAAGGTGGTCTCCTCGAAAAGGACACGCGCCCTTTCCTCGATGAATAGCTACTTCGCTGGCGCGGCAGAAGGGGCAGCCTCGGTTCGGGCGGTCGGCGTCAGCGTCTTGGCCCGGGCCGTCGGGGAACCTGGTTTCGCACCGGACGCACCGGCGGAGCGGTTTTCCGCCTTCGGTCCGTCGGCATCGTCCACTGCCGGCTCGGGCGGAGCCGTTTGTTCGCTCGCTTCGGCCCGATCGTCCGCGCCATCGGCGGTAGGCTTGGGCGCGGGCCGCTTCTTCGCACGCCCGGGCCTGGCCTTGGCCCGCTGGCCCTTGGGGGTCTGCGCTTCCCAGGCCACGGGCTCGCCCGGACGCAGGTCAACGTGTACGAAACCCTTGCGAGCGTAGCGGCCCAAACCGCCGGGGACCTGTTCCCGTTCCCGCAGCCAACCACTGAGGCGGGCTGTGGAAACACCCTTCAAACGAATGTCGGCAGCGCGCCCCTGCGTGTGATGCACGGTCGCCTCCAGTTGGTCGTCGTGGGCACCACAGTGGCCGCCCAGAATGCGCACGGGTGTACCGAAGCGCTTGTGGGCGTCGACGAGCAAGCGTACCAGGCGCGCATTGGGCATGGCTGCGCGACCATCCCCACAGGCCATCGCGTCGCGCACTTGCGAGAAGGCGCCGCGGAGCGGCTTTCCGTCGGAGTTGAAGGGTCGAATCTCGACGACCTGCCCAAGACCATTGTCAAGCTGCAGGGTGAGCTCAAGGTCTTCCTTGCCGTCATCGGTCATGCCAGCCACCGCCAGGTCCGGAGCGGCGCCGTCACCCTCGAGCCCGACATCGCCCAACTCCTGGGGGGCCACGTCTTGGGCCGGTCCAACCTTGGCAGCAACTGCTACGGTCTGCACCCCCGACGCTTTCACGGGCGCACGGGGCGATGGGCGTTCGCTGGCTGTGGCTCGCCCACCGGAATCGCTTCCAAGCATCGAGATCAGCGCTGCCTCCGCGGCCTGAAACTTGTCCTCGGTGCCCCAGTGGTAACCGAGAACCAACATCGCGATGGGCGACATGGCCACAGCAGACGCTACGCTGAACCGGCGCAACTTGCCGACCGCGTAGCTGCGCGTCTCCTGACCTGGGCGCATCACGATCACTGTCCATGCGCGATTGTCCTTGATAGCCACCTGCTCCCCCGTTGTTGGGCACGTAAGGATAGGTTCAAACGACGATTACATCTTCGCATGCGCTCGCGCGCTACGCCATCGTCGAGACGGCCCGCAACAGTGCGTGTGGTTTCACGTCGCCCAAGCTGTGTGCTATCTATTGAGCCTCGATGAACACACCAAAGGACCATCAAGCGCTGGTAGTGGTCACAAACGCCGAGGCAGACCTACATGCCGACGGTTCGATCGGAATGACGGCCAAGTTTGTTGACGGCATGGCCCGCTACGCGGAGCTTTGGGACGGTCCGATTCGTTGCGTTTGTCCGCCACGCGAAGCGCCGAACACGGACCTGGATCCGACAACCGTGCGCTCTGGCGAATGTGGTTTCGAGGTGCAGGTGTCCCACCTGGATGCTGCGTCGCTGCGACCGGCGCTTTCGGACGCAGCGGTGGTGATGGCGAGCGCGGGGTACCTACAAAACCACATCAGTACCCTGGGTACAGAGATGGACGGGCCGGTCGTCTAGGTAGCGCGGGGTACCTACAAAACCACATCAGTACCCTGGGTACAGAGATGGACGTGCCGGTCGTCTACGTCTGTGAGCTCTCGATTCGAACGCGTCTCGATATCGCACGGTCAGAAGAGCGGCGACCCGTCCGGCTGGCGCGACGCGCGGCATGGGAACTGAACCAAGAACGGAAGCAGCGGCAAGCCATCAGGCGCGGGCGCGGCGTTCAGTGCAATGGCACCCCGACCTATGACGCATACCGTTCACTCACCGACAACGCGCTACTGTACTTTGACACGCGCTCGGACGACACCATTATCGCAAGCGACGCAGCGGTCGAGCGGCGACTCGCACAACAGCGCAACGGACGCCTGCGCCTGGGCTTCTCAGGACGCCTTGTATCGATCAAGGGTGTCGACGACCTTGTGGCGGTAGCGGTCGTGCTGGCGGAGCGCGGGGTGGACTTTGAGTTCCAGATCTTCGGGGACGGGGATCGTCGCCAGAGTATGCAAGCGGTGATCGACGAGGCCAACCTGAGCGATCGTGTTCAGCTGTGCGGTGCGGTCGACTTCGCCAGCGAGCTCATGCCGCGCATCCGCGACGAGGTGGACCTGTTCGTATGCTGTCACTTGCAGGGCGACCCTTCGTGCACGTACCTGGAGACGATGGCCTGCGGCGTGCCGATCGTCGGCTATGCGAACGAAGCCTTCGCCGGCCTACTCGAGAGGGTCAACGCGGGTCAGGCGGTGAAGGTGGGAGATGTCCAGGCTCTTGCAGACCTCATCGAGCGCATTGCCCAACGACGTGAGCAGCTCTACCCATGGTCCCGAACCGCGGTGGCCTTCGCCCGCGAACACAGCTTCGAACGCACCTTCGAGCGTCGCATCGCCCACATGGCGAGCGTGGCCGGACTCAACTGATACCCTAG
>JAPPOR010000628.1 GCA_028817905.1 Myxococcales bacterium | reverse complement strand
CGCTTACCATTAAATGTCGTGCATCGAACACTCGATCAGGCCCGAGTCGTGGTTGAAGATCGCATGGTCGTAGTCGACTTCGATGGTCTGCTGATCAGTGTGTGGGCGGGATCACCGACTCAGAGTCGTTTGGTGCGATGGATCCGAACGATCGAGGGCGCGATCAAGGAGCACCCCCACGGGATATCCGTCTTGAGTGCCATTCGCATGGATGGAGAGAGCCAGGGTCCCGGCGCACGCGACTACGCTCGGCGGGAGTTGCTGCGCCTGTCGCCTTCCCTGCGGCGTTTCGTGATCTATCCGGTGGGCAGTTCATTGATGGTCTCGCTCGTTCGCCCGATCATTCGTACCATGTTCATGATGAGCCCCATGACGCGCCAGTTCACGCTGGTAACCGATGAGGCCGATGCAGTAGGCGCGATCTACTCGTCGAAGGGTCCCCCACGCGCGGAACTCGCTGCGGCGCTCAAGCTTGCCCTTGAACGCAGCGAAGAGTTGAGCTGAGACGTGCCTCGGGGGGCCCGATGCATGTCAAAGGCGAATTGACGAGCTAGCCAGCAACTCAGGGCGGGCCCGCCCGATGGGAAGGCATCTGCGGCGATTTGCGCAGTGCTTCCATCGGGGTGCATACCGTGATTCAGATCAACATAGGCTAGCCAGGATGATTCATGACCTCGAGCCACCTCGTTCGTCCTTCGACTCCACAGGACTCTCGCCACCCTTTCCCCTCCCTTGCTGGCTGATACTCTGGGCAGGTCTGCTGGCCTGCAGCGGCTCCACGGGCCAGGCTCCGGTCCGTCCCCGGGGCAGCGAACCTGGCCCTTCGAGCCCACCTCCTGCTGGGAAGGCCGAACTCCACGCGCGAGAACCCGATCGTCTCGACGTCGCTCCTCCGGAACAACCCTGTCGGGTTGCGATGGCATCTTCCGGTGCGCAGGCTGCGGCTCTGATCGCGACTTCTGCAGAGTTGCAGAGCGAGCCCCTGCGGGCCGCCCATGCGGATCTGGCCAGGGTGCTCAAGCGCGCCAATGCGATGGTTGCTGGCGTCAAAGCCGTCGCCGAACAGTCCCCACCCAGGTCGCCCCGTTCACGGCTCTTCGCAAGCCTTGAGTTCGCGACGGCACTCTACCAGCTCGGTCCTGCGCCTTGCGACGTGGGAGCTGTGGAAGCCGTGAAGCTTTCCGGCATCGGGTCGGACCGGGCGACCGTCACCCGGCGCGACCCTCGTGGCTCGACGGCCTCTCCGTCGGACTTTCGCACGGAAACACGCATAGGGCCGGGACACGAGGCTGATGGCGAGGCGGCGACCATGGTAGCCGGCTCGGTGTCCAGTCTGGCGGGTGGCTTGGAGCGCTATGAGGTTCAGTTCGAGGACGACGAAACCTTTGTGAAAGGGGTGATGCTCGTGGACGCAGCTACCCGTGAGGCGCTCTGGCTGTTCGCGCGAACCCGCTACGTGAGGTATTGATCCCAGGTAGCTCCCATGCGGAGAACGACCTTTCCACGTCACGTTTGCCATAGCGACCTTGTCTAAGCGCTTCCAATCAAGGTAACGCGACCAAACTTGACGCAGACGCCCACAGAACGCTGACTCAAGGTCGCTAGCTATGCCCGCTTGCGTGCCAGGATGATGCGCTCATAGCAGGCGCCCATCTCGTCAGCGAGGGAAAGCAGTGCCCCGTAGGCTACCGGTCCGAGTGGCTGTTCGCCGTTGCTGGCATACAGGACGTTGACGACGCGCCCTTGAATGCGAATCGGAAAGAGCGCCACCTCGACGGCGTCGTCGTCCGACATGAACTGCAACACCCGCCGGTCGAGGTGGGTCTCGAACGGACCTTCTCTGAGGGGCTCGCCGGCCGTGACGACGCGTGTGAGCATGCACGGCGTGTCGAGCGAGACCAGGATGCCATCCAGGGCGCGGGTCTCGCCTCGCTCGGCGCAGCGCGCTCCCTGCAACATGCCCTGCTGTACGATGAAGAGCCCCACACGGCGGGCGAAGCGGGTTCCGACCTTCAGGGCCGCGTCGATCAACTCGCTGCGGTTGCCGGATTGTTGAAGCAGGCCTTCATCCTGTGCGAGGCCGTCTGCATCGGCCACGCCATCGCCGCTGCCCCTGTTGCCTTCGTTGTCGGGAATCGAAGGCATGGGGGCGCCCACTGGTGCGTTCGGAACCGCTGGCAGGGGCGCATCAGGGATGCTCGGGAGGGCCTGTCCGAGGGGCGCCGTCCCGTGTGCGCGGGCTACTGCCGGTGGCTCCATGTCATAGGCTGCCGAGCGTTTGGAGGTCAGCTCGTCCATCCAGTCGGTGCTCGGCGCTGTCGGAGCATCCCACAGCGAGGGGGCCGACGTCTCCGTGTGGCCGTCGGCGATTCCAGAGAGGCTGGAAGGTCCGCTGCCGATCGCCAGGTCCGCCAGTGATTGAACGGTGATCTGGGGAGGGCGCACGGACGCGCCCGGCACGTGGGGAACGGCCGGTCCGGCGGTGCTGGCCGATGCAGCTTTGGCCTGTTCGGGCACCGGGGGCGGGGCCACCGGAGGTAGATTGTCCAGGGTCGCGTGGGCATCGGCCACCGGCATCTGGGGGTGACCCATAGGG
>JAPPOR010000615.1 GCA_028817905.1 Myxococcales bacterium | reverse complement strand
GACGGGAATACTCTCCGTATTGGCTAGGGCGGCGAAAGCCGTGTGAAGTCGAAGGACAAGCGAGGCGATGCAGCGTTCATGAATGATCCGGGCTAGTTCATCCAGGAAGATGTGAACTACGGCAGCGGAGCGGTTCCGAGGTTGTCGTCGCTGATCAGGTAGCGCACGCTGCTCGGTTGGTCGCCGCGCAGGATGTCGAACACGATTTCGCTTCCGCCTGCCAGGCTTTGCCACACCGAAGCGAACTGCTCGGGCCGCTCGATCGAATGACGGTTGACCCTCACGATGACGTCGCCCGGTTGGACGACGCTTTGCTGGGCGATCTCGGGCTGGTCCTCGAACAGCGACAGGAGGCGCCAGCCGAGGAATCTGCCGCTGTCGGGGAATCGCTCTACGGGCACCCGTTGAAGGAAGCGTGGGATGCCCGCGGAGAGGACTTGTACGAGCGTGGCGCGAGGAATCGTGCCCGCGTCGACACGCTGTGGAAGTGGCGGGGGCATACCGTCCGCGGAGGCTGTTGGCTTGCCGCCCGGGCTGGGTTGTGCGGGTGTTTGCGGCGACGGCTCGGTGGCGGTCTCGGCGCTTGCTTCGGCGTCCGCAGGTGCCTGTTTGGGCGACGTGCGAGGCGTCGCTTCCTCGCGAGCGTCCGGTGCCGTCGCACAAGCCTGTGCGAGCACCAGCAGGGCAGGCGCGACGAGCCGGGCAGGCGTGACGAGCGGCGCCGCGCCGACCCATCGGCGCGTGAAGCGCTGGGCTGGTCCCATCCCTGCCACTATCGATGCTGCAACCATATCTGTCTTCTTTCGGGGTCTGTGGCCGAATCATTCATTCGGCGATGGGGCCGCTTCGGGCGTCAGGAGGACTTCGGTGATCCGGACGCCCACTTCGCCCTCAAAGTCTACCAGTTCCCCGCGTGCCACCGGCAGCTCGCCTGCTCGCAGGGTCACCGCTGTGCCGATGTCGGTGCGTGTACCTAGGACATCGCCTGCCTGGAGTTCGCTCAGGGTCTGCAGGGGAATCGAGAAACGGGCCATCTCGAGCGTCAGCTGGATAGGCACGTTGTCCGTGACCTTCGGTTGCCTGGGGCTTTGGTGATCGGTTGGTTGGTTGCCGTCTGTCACATCAGGCTCCTCGGGGCGGCGCCCCACCACGGTGATCGCCCGGGGTTGTCGGCGGGCATCGAAGCGAGCATCGAAGCTGGCTGCGCTCCGGCCACCCAGGTGCAGGGTGCAGCCCCCTTCGAGGTGTTCCGGCACGCCAGCGAGCCAACAGTCATCGAGCAGCACGATATCACCGGGATGCAGGGAGCGAAGGTCGGAGACTCGAATGGATGTCGTGCCTGCACGCGCGGACAGCGCAACGGGGATGTAAGAGAGCTCGGGCGCAAGCGTGCCGGCCTCAGCCGCGGCCGTGCTGGCTGGGACCGCCGGCGCGATGGCCAGGTCGCTTTCCGGGATCCACAACGCGAGCCGGGCTCGCACGCTCCCAAGCTCAAGTTGGGTTGGCCAGCGGATATGGCAGGCGCGGCCCAGCAGCTCCTCCAGCTCCGACCCCTCCACGCATCCGAGGACCTGGAACGTCCCCGCCATGGCGGCCAGGCAGCGTGCTGCAAGATAGGTCAGCGCACCCTTGCTCAGGGGATCAACCGTTGCCGCTGCTGCCGTCAGTGCGGCGGGCCACTCGCCCCCTAGGGTGGCGTCGGCCAACGCTTGAAACACGGCAGCGGGGCCGCTCACGACAACCGGTCCCCCATCGTACGTGGCTGGGGCCAGGCACAGGCCCACCTGATCGTCCTGCCGAGGGGTCGCGCGGGCCGGGGGGTCCCAACTCAGTCGAGGAGCCGCGCCCAGTAGCCTTTCAGCCACGATCGTGGCGGCCTGCGGGTATCCAACCTGCGTCAGTCGACGGATGCGGCGCCCCAGATCATGATCCCGCTTGGGGACCTTCTGCCAGGTTGCATAGGGGAAGGGTCTAGCCCGCATATCTCACCAACTCGCGCGCCCTCGCACGACCGCTAGAGCCCACAGCGCTTTCGCCTCGGTCAAAAATACAGCGAGTATTCCCTTCCCTCACCGAAACCCCTGTGAAGCCGAATCCCTGCGCGATCCGACGCGGCGTTGACGAATGATCCGGGCTAGGCACCAGCGGCGACCTCTGGCCCGGACCGTTCACCGAACCGACGATGGATCGTGCAGGGCGTCGTCTTCCCAGGCCTTTCGGCGCGCCCTCGCAGTGTTCCCGGTCGTGCGATCGAGGCGAAAGCCCCATGAAGTCGAAGGCCATATGGCGCGCCGCGGAGCCCGTAGAATATCGCGATCGGCGAGGGCGACAGGCACCGTCGCACGGGGCAGGTGAGATCAGACCTTTCCCGCACGCCATTCCAGGCTACTATCGGCCGCGTGACATCGGACTCGCTCATCGGCCAGACCGTTGACAACGGCGAATATCGGATCGTTGGACGCATCGGCGTTGGTGGTATGGGTTCGGTGTACAAGGCCGAGCAGCCCAGCATGAACCGGCTGGTCGCCATCAAGGTACTACACGCCCGCTTTGCGGACCGCGATGATCTGCTATCGCGATTTCGCCGTGAGGCACGGGCGATGAGCCAGCTCGCTCACCCCAACACGGCCCGCGTCTACAAGTACGGCACGTTACCCGATGGGGCATCCTATTTCGTGATGGACTTTCTCGAGGGCAAGAATCTCGCCCATGTCGTGCGCGAGCAGGGCCCGATGGCGCCGGACCGCGCAATTAACATCATGATCCAGGTATGCGGTGCGCTGGATGAGGCCCATCGGGCGGGCATCGTTCACCGGGACCTGAAGCCTGAGAACATCTTCCTCACCAACCAGGCGGGCGCTGAGGACTTTCCCAAGCTGCTCGATTTTGGCCTCGCGAAGGTGAGCGAGAAGCAGATGGGGCGTGGCTCTATGGTCGTCACGAAGCAGGGCATGGTGTTCGGGACCCCGGAATTCATGAGTCCCGAGCAGACGCAGGGGGAAGAGCTCGACCGCCGCAGTGACGTCTACTCGCTAGGTCTGATCCTCTACGAGCTTCTAACCGGCAAGTTGCCGTTTGATGCGAAGAAACCGATCGACGTCATGAAGGCCCATGTCCGCGAGCCTCCCATTCCTCTCAACCAGCGTCTTGAGACCAAGCGCTTTGGCCGCGAGCTCGAGGCGGTCATTGGGCGGGCGCTGGAGAAGAAGAAGTCCGCACGGTTTGACACGACCCTGGACCTCGCCGACGCCCTGAGGCGTTGCCTGGGCGGCGAGGCCTCCGTGCAGGCCCAGCGCGCGATCCCGTCCAGCCATCCGCCCCCGGCTAGTTCCGCCTCTTCGACCACCGGTCATGGCGACGACGTCGACCCGCCCGTGGTGCCCGTTTCACGGCTTCCGCTGGTGCTGGCTGGCGTCGGCATCGGGTTGGCCGTCGCTGTACTGGCGTTTCTCGCATCACGACTTATCAATGGATAGTTCGAAACAGTCCCCAGCAGGGAAGTTTCCATTCTTGTTGGATGCCAGCAGGCGCTTTTCCATCGGGACGAGTGCTTGACCCGATTCCGGGTTTCCTACAGTATCCGCCCCGGTTTTGCGCCCCGCGGGCATCGTATTGGGCTCGCCTGTTGTCCCGTCGGTATCCGTCCAACGTGGGTCAGCTTGTCGTTCTGGGGCGCCTGACCCTACCAACCTCTGCGTCATGGCCACAGCTACGCTCACTGTCGGCGTTTTTCCCGTCGTACGGGATCTGGTTTCCCTGACCAAACCGCGGGTGAGCCTGCTCGTCATCCTCACCTGCGCTGCGGGCATGGCGATCGCGCCCGGCTCGATCGGGTTGGGCCGCATCCTGCTCATGATGCTGGGGATGGTCCTGGTGGTGGGCTCCGCCAACGTCCTGAACTGCTATCTCGAGCGTGAGTCCGACGGGCTCATGCGACGCACCGAGAAGCGCGCCCTACCAGCGGGACGCTTGCCGCCTCCCTTGGCGCTGGGCTTTGGTCTCGCGCTCGCTACCGTGTCGTTGCCCATGCTCCTGTCGGTGAACACCGCAACGGGCCTGCTGGGGATCCTTGCGTTGTTTCTGTATGTGGGCGTGTACACGCCCATGAAATCGCGATCGCCCGAGGCGATGGTCGTGGGTGCGGTGCCCGGCGCGCTGCCCCCGCTGATGGGTTGGACAGCGGTCACCGCTGCGGTAGATGCGGGTGCGCTGGTGCTGTTCGGGATCCTTTTCCTGTGGCAGATGCCCCACGTGATCGGTCTGTCCTGCTACCGCAAGGCCGAGTACGTCCGGGCGGGGATTCGGGTGCTGCCAGCCGTGCGGGGGGACCGGATGGCCAAGTGGCATGCGCTCGGCTGGGCCATGCTGCTCTTGCCGGTGAGTGCCTGGCTCGTGCCGTTGGGCGTCGCGGGCCCGCTTTATGGCACCGCTGCGATCTTGCTGGGTCTCGCCTATGTTGCCGTGATCCTGAGGGGATTTCGTTCGGAGGCGGGGGAGCCGTGGGGTCGAAGGCTGTTTTTGGTCTCGCTGTTCTACCTTCCGCTGCTTTTCATGTCATTGATGTTCGATGCGTTGGTGTAAGAGCCGGGTGGACGAGCAGCGAGACGGGGTGGCGCAGTGAGTATGTCGGTAGTGGACACGATGGGTGGGCCTGCGATCGCGGCCCCGACGGTCGGCTCGGCGGCGCCACTGTTGGCGGTCAACGGTCTGAGGCACGCGTTTTCAGGCCGATCGGTCCTGGCGGACCTGTCCTTTCAGGTTGAGCGCGGCGAGCTGTTCGGGCTGTTGGGCCCCAATGGGTGTGGAAAGTCCACCACCTTGCGGGTGTTGACCGGTCTGCTTGTGCCCGACGGAGGTGAGCTGGTCTTCGACGGCCAGGCCGTCGAACCGGGCGCCCGCCCTCTGCGTCAGCGCATGGGTGTCGTTTTCCAGGCACCGAGTCTCGACCCGCGCCTGACAGCGCGGGAGAATCTCAAGCTGAGTGCCTCCCTCTACGGCATTGTCGGCACTGAGGCCGACCGACGGGTGGCCGAAGTGTTGGGGCTCGCCGATTTGAGCCAGCGCGCCACGGACCCGACCGGCGAGCTGTCCGGTGGCATGAAGCGGCGCCTGGAACTGGCGCGCGCGCTCATGCACGACCCGGAGTTGCTGATCATGGACGAGCCCACCACCGGGCTCGACGAATCCGCTTTTCGCAAGACCTGGGAGCGCATCCTCGAGTTGCGCCGTACGCGCAGGCTGACCGTGTTGTTCTCGACCCATCGCGCCGAAGAAGCCCAGTTGTGCGACCGGGTCGCGATCGTCGATCGTGGGGCGATCATCGCAGAGGGTGACCCGGAAGCCCTAAGACAGCGTGTCTCCGGGGACATTCTGACCCTGGAGGCGTCTGAGCCGGAGCAGCTGGCGGCCCAGATCGAGCAGCGCTTCTCGCTTGCGGCGAGGGTCCTGAAGGGTGCAGTCGTGATCGAGCGCGAGCAGGGTCACGAGCTGATCCCGCGTCTGGTGGAGGCATTGCCGACGGGGCGTATCAAATCGCTATCGATGCACCGGCCGACCCTGGCGGACGTGTTCGTCAAGCTTACCGGGCGCTCATTGGGCGATGCCGGGCCAGAACAACCAGCAGACGGCGAAGAAGCAGGGGGAGCACCGGGACATGGCTGAGGTATCCGCACGCGCGTCCAACCGCTCCGTGCTCGCGCAAGAGCTTTCCACCATCGGCGTACTCATTCGGCGCGATCTGACCCGCTTCGTGCGCGAGCGCAGCCGGATCGTAGGAGCCCTCGTCCAGCCGCTCATCTTCTGGCTGGTGATCGGTTCGGGCATGTCATCGACGTTTCGGTTGCCGGGCGCGGACAGCGTGGACTACATGGAGTACTTCTTCCCTGGCGTGGTCGTGATGGTCGTGTTGTTCACGGCGATCTTCACCACCATGTCGGTGATCGAAGACCGGCACAGCGGGTTTCTGCAGGCCGTCCTGGTGGCCCCGGGCTCACGCGCGTCCGTTGTGCTCGGCAAGTGCCTCGGGGCGGCCACCATCGCCCTCGTTCAAGGGTCCCTGTTTTTGCTGTTGTCGCCGTTGGCGGGTTTCGAGTTGACCGCGATCGCATGGCCGACCGTGTTCGCCGGCCTGTGTGTCACGTGCCTCGCCCTGTGCGTGCTCGGGTTCGGGGTGGCGTGGTGGTTGGATTCTACGGCCGGCTATCACGTGGTGATGAGCCTGGTGCTCTTGCCCCTATGGATCCTATCGGGAGCCATGTTTCCGGGCGATGCCGGTGTGCTTGCATGGATCCAACGGCTCAACCCGATGAGCTACGCCGTATCGCTCGTACGGCGTGGGATCTACGGGCAGGCACTCCCGGAGGGGGTCGTGCTCATGTCCGGTTCTGCGGCGCTCGAGCTCGCGGTGCTCGTGGCGTTCCTATCGATCTGCCTGGCCTGGTCGGTCGGACTCTGTTACCGAAGGCGCTAGCAGTGTTGGGCATGGCTTGGGCTCGTCCTGTCGTGATGCTCGTGTGGATGGGCATGGTGGTGGCAGGCTGTGAGGCTGAGGCCAAGCCCCTCCCCAAGCTCGCGCAGGTCCCGGAGTTTGCGCTGACCCGTCATACGGGTAGCCCCCTGTCCCGCGGCGACCTGCGCGGACACGTGTGGATTGCCAACTTCATCTTCACGTCGTGCCCGGACGTATGTCCCCTGCTAACTCGCAAGATGGGCGAGCTCCGCCAGGGGTTGGTGCGCAATGGCCACGCCGTCCGGTTCGTATCCTTTTCCGTTGATCCAGATACCGACACGCCCGAGGTTCTGCGTGCCTACGCCGAGGAGCGAGACGCCCTATTCGACGACTGGGCGTTCGTGACGGGCCCGATCGGTGATGTTAAACGCGTCATCTCTGAAGGGTTTCGTCAACGTATGGAACGGGACCCCAACGAGCCTGCCAACGTGTTTCATGGTAGCCACTTCGTACTTGTCGACCGGACTGGAATGATTCGCGGGTACTACCGCAGCGAACATGACGGCCTACTGCAGTTGTCCCGTGATGCCGCGGGCCTCACCGAGGAACCACCATGATCACGGGTTTCTTCCTCGCAACACTGAACGCGATCCTCAATTCCCTGTCTGCGATCTTCATCGTCCTGGGCTTCGTCGCGATCAAGCGGCGCGACATCGCCCGCCACAAGCGGATGATGCTATCGGCATTCATCACCAGCACCCTGTTTCTGGCGAGCTATATCACGCGCTTCGCGATGTTCGGCGACACGCGGTTTTCGGGGACTGGGGTCGTTCGCACGCTGTACTTCGTTCTGTTGATCTCGCACGTGCTGCTGGCGACCCTGGTTGCGCCGGGTGTCGTCTATACGCTCTACCGGGGCCTGCGCGACGAACGCGCAAAGCACAGGGCCATCGGCCGCAAGGTACTGCCGGTCTGGGCCTACGTGTCGGTGACCGGAGTGATGGTCTATCTGGCTCTGTATCACTACCCATGAACAGCTAGCCCGCATACCTCACCAACTCGCGCGCCCTCGCACAACCGCTCGAGTCCATAGCGCCTTCGCCTCGGTCGAAAATACAGCGAGTATTCCCTTCCCTCACCGAAACCCCTGTGAACTCGATCGCTTGCACGATCATCACACCGGTTGGTGAGATATGCGGGCTAGTGTGGCACTCCGGCGACGTAGCGTTGGCTGCGCGGCATGGACGGGGTGCTGATGTCCACGGTGAGTACGCCGTCGGCCTGGGGTCCGCCGCGCAATCGCAGGCTGCCTGGCTCGGCCTCCGTCGGCTGCGACGGGGGCTCGAAATTCCAGGACCAGCCTGGCAGGCGTAGGGGCTCACCGGCGGCCACAGGATCGTCCAGGACTGGGATGGACAGCAGCTCGGTCGAGGTGCCTTCTGCACAGACCGGCCCGTCCAGTCGTAGGATCCACAGATAGTCACCATCTACCCGTGCTTCGCGGAACCCGCCCCCGAGCGGAAGATGGTCGACGATGAACGCTCCCCCGTCCCGAAGCTCCGAGCGTCGGACCGTAACCGCTGGATCGCCGGAGTCGGTGTAACCGGGCTCGAGGGTCAGAAGCGACGCTCCAGACCACGCTACGGGTCGACCGGGGATGTTGACTGCTTCCTCGGCTGAAAGGCCCGCTTCGCTCACGTCCACGGGGTGGAGGTAGAAGCGAACGATACTGTCTCCCTGTTCATTCAGGATCGAGTTTCCATCGGGGCCATAGACGTCCTGCTCACGCGCGATGGCAAAGTCTTCGCCGTGTCGAAGCAGTTGCCAGCCGACATCGTGGGACAGCGTCTCCGAGAACCGGAAGCGTCCCTGTAGCCTTGCTTGTTGAGAGAGGGTGGCGGGGTTGCCGCCGCGCGCGTCTAGGACGTACAGACCCATGCTCGCGCGAGAGCCGTTCACGAAGGTCTGCACCGCTGGCCGATCGCTGCAGTCCTGGTTGGAACTACACCCCGACGTGCCCACGCTCTCATAGGCGGGGACGCCGAGGGCTTCGCAGGTAGTGTGCGAGTTGCAGCGTTCGGTTCGGCGCACGAAGAACACCGCGCGCCCGTCGCCGAGATCGTGGTAGCCCTCCCAGTAGTCCTGGGATTGCGTCCCTGCGGGCAGGTTGGGATCGGCCGCCGTGTTCAACGGCACGGTTGTCTCGATTGTGGGTTGGGCGCCGGCAACGTCGAGCACGCTGGCACCACGTCGCTGCTCGGGGGCGCAATTGATCCCCGGATTCGGGATCTCCTCGAAGCCTCCGGCGGCCAGATCACAGCCGAAGTGGCGGTCGAAGCCCAGTGTGATCACCCGGTCACCGGCGGGCAGGAGCGCTTCGGCCCGGTGCGGTAAGACTAACGTGCTCGTCTCGCCGGAATCCCGTTGCACGGAGTCCACCACCGAACGCCCATCCAGCGGCCGCTGTCGCAACGTGAGTTGAAACCGCTCGGTGGTGAGCTCGGCGAGCGGGCCACCCGCCATGCGACCCTGTTGTGCGAGCCAGGGGTTCCACCGCAATGCGATCTCCGCGACCTCGGCAGGCGCCAACAGGGCCGAGACCGGCTGCGCCTCGTCCGCGCCCTCCACGAGCGGAAAGACCTCGAGGCCCTGCCAACCAAGACTGTAGGCCGCGGCCCCATCCGTAAACGCACCGACAAGGCCGGAGCGCGCCGCCTGTCGGCTGTGCCAGCCAAAGTTCGTGCTGTCGATATTCGCAACACCCAGGTGTGGCTGACCAGCGGGTCGAAAGGCAAAGAGCAGCAGTTCGTGTTCGCTCGATAGCCGCAGTCCCGCGCGACGGAGGTCACTCTCGATCGTGGCGCCCGTGTCAAGGCGGGAGAGCTCGGTGGGCGCCGCAAGGTCGGTCACGTCCCACAGGGTGAGGACCAGTTCGGACCTCCCGTCACGGGCGCTGACACCCACCCCGAGGAGTCCGTCGGGTGCTTCGAAGGTAGCCGCAACTTCAACCGGCAGTTGGGCCGCGATGCGCGGCTGCGCCGGGTCGCTGAGGTCGACCAGGCTCGCGGTGCGACCGCCGAGGCGGGCGTAGCGGCGGTCAGATGAGATGCCCACCGTGGTCGTCCCCTCGGGCACGGGGATCTCCGCGGTCAGTGCACCCGCGCCAGCGCCATCGAGAGTCCATACACCAAGGCCACCCCCTAGCTGAGGGTTTCCCAGCACGACGATCAGGTCGCCCTGGCGCTCCACCACGTCCGGGCGGACCCGTTGGGGCAGTGGCTCGCGGGCGACAAGCTCGCCGCTGGAGAAGTCCACCCACGACAGCTTCTTGCCGCTGCCGCCACTGGTGGAAAAGAAGTCGTCGAGGGCGAAGTACGCGTCCCCCGATGCCCAGACGAAGCGGGTGTCCGCTGGCACCGGGAGCTGATCGTGCAAGTTGAAGCCGTTCGACGTGAGATCAAACGCGCTCGCGACGAGATCGCTGGCCACCTGGGCTTGACCTGGGAGTTCGATCAGCGTCCGCTCACCGCAGTGCGTGTGATCCTGGCGGGCCGAGTTCGAGAGCGCGAACACCCGTTCGCCGCGCACGTCGAAGCGCAGGACCTGCCCCTCGAATAGGGCCTCGTCGACGCGCCGAGGTGCCGATGGATCGGCCAGGTCTACCAGCAAGAGCTTGCCCTGCTCCGGTGGCACAGGTTTGGCTGGAGGGCTGTCCGCGTCGATCAAGGTACGCTCCTGGGCTGCCAAGAGCGCGCGCTGGCCGATGACTTGCATCTGAACGACGACACCGCGGATCTCCATGTAGCCCAGCAAGCTCGGCGCTTTGGGATCGTCCACGTCCCACACCATCAATACCGGGCCTCCAGCGACGACGAGATGGCCGCCTGGCAAGAACCCGTAGCCCCCCTCGGGCTCGAGCGTCCAGGTCATCGGGGCCTGGGCGTCGACCCCACCGCTGGCGGTTTCCGTTAGCTGCCCCCCGAGCGCCCATTCGGGCGAGAAGCGGGATGAGCTCTCATAGGTGGGGATGACGACCGGCTCATCCGGGCCATCGTCGTATGGGTTGCCGGTGCGGGTCCCCACGCAGGCGCCGATCGCTGACAGTGCCAACACAAACACGACCCACCGGGCAAGGGTGCGCAGTGCGATGGAATAGGCCAACCACATGGGACTCACTCCTCTCCACTCGATAGTGGAAACATCTGCATGTTGATCTGCACGACCCGCTGGGCATCGGGGATGTCGCCGTAGCGCTGGAGCAGATCGACCTGGAACCGCTCGATCTCGCTCTTCAGCGCGGCCAGGTCAGCATGTCGGACGCACAGTGTCAGACTGGAGATTTCACGCTCGTCGCGTGGCACGTCCTCGAGGGCGCGGGCCGACAGGCGCAGCATGGCCCGGTGATAGCCCACCACCTGGTGGCTGAGCGGGCCGGGGGCCGTCTCGACCAATGCGTCCGCCTGCCGCAGCCGGCCCGTCGCATCGCGGACCATGAGCCCCAGCTTGGTCAGCACGCCCAGCGCGCGCTTCGCCTCGGACGCTTTGATCGGTGGCAGAAGGGTACGGGCGATCCAGGCCGGATCCTCGGAGAAGTCCCGACGGGCCGACAGCTCGCGCACCGCGGGGATGTACCAGTGGGCGTGGTAGGCGTCCTGGGCGAGGGCCAGCCGATGGGTCTCTCGATAGCGTCGAAAGCCCTTCAGGCGCGCATGGTGTAGGGCGCGTTCGTCGGAGGTCTTCGCCTGGTTGCACGCGACGAGCGTGCAGAAGTAGTCCGCCGAGTCGGCCTCCAGACCGCAGGCCTGTGCGAACCGAAGCGCGAGCTGGGGTGACAGGTTGCGGTCCCCGTCCATGACGAGCTTGAGGTAGTTGGGCGACTTCAATCCGACCTTGCGCGAAAACCCGCGCAGCGAGATTCCGCCCCGTTGCGACTTCCTGCGCTCGTAGTAGGCACGCAGGAACGCCCGGTAGTCCGTGAACCGAAACACATCGACGGCCGCCCGTTTCCCCACTCTCCAAGGGTGTCCTGCGGAAATCAGGGTCGCAACGACGGTTTTGGAAATATCGAATACGGACAGTATTCACAGGGCACTTCATGAATCGGATATAAATTGAATATTTTCGTATGTTTCAGTCGGTTCCGAAAGAGCTCAATAATCGGCAATAGCCGAGAAAGAGTTTTCCATCGGGGCTAGGGCACGGTGATGTCCTGCCGGGGGCGGCCGACGGTGCCAAGCCGATCACTTGCACGTTCACCACGTGCCTTGGTGATGGACGCGGGCTAGCGGGCCCGGCCGCCCGCAATTGGTTCGGACTACGGCTGGAACGCGATCCGCACGCCGAACATCAACCACTGGTGGGCCAGCGCGTCTCTGATCGGCCCGTCGGGGACGGAGTCGGTGCAGACATCCTCCCCGCAAAGCTGGGACCCGGCGCGGGTTCCTGAGGTGAAGCGACCCAGCGCGATCGCAACCCACGGACCGAGAAACCAGTTGCCTGCCGATTTGAGGTCGAGCCCAAACTGCAGGTTCACGGCCTCAAAGCCCGCCATGGTCGTGACGAGTCCACCCTTGCGGGAGGCGAAGTGTTCATAGCCGATGCCGACGCCGAACCAGGGGTCCAGTGACCGGTAGGGCAGGACGTGCAGGTGCACTTGGGCACCCGCCCGTAGGACCCGGACGGCGCACTCTGCGCCGTCGGGATTGTTGCCCGCGCTGCAGTAGTCGAGTGCTTCGTCGTTCGCGACGGAACCGAAGCCGTACTGGCCATACAGCCCTGCGAACACATAGGGCCCGGCCCGATAGCCCAGATCGAGCCACAACGGGAACTGCCCGGACACGCGCCGGCTCAGCTCGCCGGTATCGCGAGAAATGTCCCCAAATGGGATGCCATAGCCCATGCGTACAGCGGCCTCGAACCCGTAGCGGTCGGCCCTCACAGGTGAGCTGGCGGTACAGGCTAGGAGGACCGCAAACGCCGCTCCAACACGCACGGCGGTTCGGGGCTGAATTCGCATCAATGGGCTCCCTCTGGGGCCGCAGACTACCCCCCGGACAGGCTGTCACAAAGGCCTTTCCTCCTGCTAGCTAGCTAGTCAGGGAAGCGAAGGCGTGTCTGCGGGGGTCCCGGTGCAGCTCACAGAACCATTGTGTGGCGTCGGAACCACGGAGTCTTGTGCACTCGGTACACACTGGGAATAGGGGCACGAAGCCTTCCGCCTCGGTCCGTTCGGTATTGGGGGCAAGGACCAGTACCGAGCACGCGGCCCATGCCATCACCCGCGCCACAACGCGCGCAGATTCCGCCCGGTACGCCCCAAGAATAAGGAGATCCGCGTTTGCCTCGACTGCCAGCCGCAGGGTCTCCTCGGCCCGGTCACCCGTCCGTGCATGTAGGGCCACGTTCGCGCCGCCCGGAGGCGGGGTGGCACCCGTTCGCAGGGCATCGATGGCGCCGGCCACGGCGCCGCTGTCGCGCTCCTTCGTCGTCAACAGCGCGTGGATGCGCCCGCCCGGTGCGACCAGCCTGGCTGCTTCCCGGAGCTCGCGAGTGACCTTCGGACTCTCCAGACTCACGACCACCGTGTTGAATTGCATGGTCATCGGTCCCTCCCACGACTACGGCCTTCTGCCCGGCCTCATGGAACCTAGGCACGGCGCCGTCGGCGGCCAATCCCTGGACAGGCGGGGTTCCTGGTAGCGAGGCAGGGTACTTGGGAATCGATGATAGAACGTCAGCACCCTGCCAAAAGCGCCGTCAATCCGTGCAGACCTGTAGCGTCCACCTCGGGTTGGGGGAACCGTCTGCGTTGTCGGAAAACCCCCCCGGGTAGTTGTCGCCGTTGCCCACTGCGATCTTTCCGCCACAGTGCTGGAAGACCACCTCCGTACCAGCCCAGGTCGTTTCTTCGGCGCCCTGCACCGGGTTTGCGCCTTCGGCGATCCGGTTGCCGACATGGTTCCCGGCAGTGAGGTCGTCGGAGTAGAGATACGTGCCGACGGAGTACTTCACGTCACCGACGCTTCCGTCGTGGGTCAGGAACTCGCCCTCGACATAGACGATCTTGTAGCAGCCCAAGGCTTGGTCAGCCCCCCCACCGAAGGTGATGGGGCTCCTGGTGTCGCCATCGATTTCCACCGTGTTGACGTCTGTGCAGGAAGGCTTGTCGCAGCTGCCGCCCACCATACATAGGCTCGCATCGGTTCCGGCATCGGCTCCGGCATCGGTTCCCGCGTCGGTCATCGGGTCGGTGCCAGCGTCTTCATCGCCATCGCCATCGCCGTCGCCGTCGCCGTCGCCGTCGCCGTCACCATCGCCGTCGCCGTCGCCGTCGC
>JAPPOR010000154.1 GCA_028817905.1 Myxococcales bacterium | reverse complement strand
CCGGCCCGCCCCCCCCCCCCCCGCACCCCCCGCCCCCCAACGCGCGCGGCGTCGCTGAACAGGTGGCCGAGGCTGCCGACAGCGGCCCAGACGAACCTGTTGGGCAGCTCAGTGTCGGTGGTTTCTTGCGCCACCGGGTCGGCCTGTGGATCGAGCGGCTCAACGATCGGCCCCTGGCCAAGCAGCGCCAAAGCATCGACCTCAGCCTGCGATACAAGCGCCCCTTGCTGGGCGGTCTGGAGTCGCGGATCGTCGCAGACGCGCACTACGAGTTCGACTTCGCCTACCTGATCAAACGCGAGGAGTTCGACCGGGCTACCCTGGACGCGTACGAGAGTCAGCTGATCGGGGGAGAAACCTTCCTGGGGCTCTCCTACGGCGCCTTCGAAGTGGTCTTTGGGCGCCAGATCGTGGCCTGGGGTCAAGGCGAATTGCTTAGCCCCCTTGACATCGTGAACCCCCGCGATCTGCGCGAACCGGGTCTTGCGGACCTGGACGATATCCGACTGGCCGTGCTCGCCACCCGCGCCGGACTATTCTTCGGGTCCCATCGCTTCGAAGTGATGGTGGTCCACGAGTCATTCACCGGGCTGCGCCCGGCCCCCCTGTCGGAGTTCAGTCCGCTGCGCACGCTGATCACCTCGGACCCCCAGGCGGGCACCCTGCTGCAGGGACGCCAGCTGCGCTACCGCGATGTACCCGGTCGCTTCGTCGACGGTGCCGGTCAGATCTATGGTCGCTGGTCGTTTGCCGGCGCCGGCATCGATCTGGCCCTGTACATAGCGTCCACTCTCCACAAGAACGGGATCGCGCAGCTCCCGGGACCCGAGGCGCTCGCGCAGCGGGAAGTAGCCATCGACCTGTGGCACCCGCGCTACACCATGGTGGGGCACGCGGGAGCCAAACCGCTTGGAAACTGGATCCTACGCTGGGAGCTCGGCCTCGATGTGGACCGCCCACTCATGGTGCGCGACGAACGGGTACAGGCCCTGAACATTGCGATCCTTCGGCGCGAGCAGGCCAACGGCATGCTGGGAATCACGTATTCGGGCATCACCGACGCAACCCTTGGCCTCGAGTACGCCCAGGCGCTGGTCCTGGACAATCCGAACCGGGACGACGCCCTCGCTTCCTCTTCCGGGGCAAGCTGGACCTTGCTCTCGCCAGTAGAAGCCCCCAACTTTGCGCTACGCTACAGCCAAACCTTCATGCGCGAAACGCTCTCGTTGAGCGCTGCCCTCACCGCCTTCGGCATCGAGCCCTTCCTGGGCCTGGTCGCCCGCGCCGAGCTGGAGTACGAGCTGCGCGATGCCCTCAAGGTCAGCATCGGCTACATCACGTTTCAACCGGCCGGCGGAGACGACACGTTCGGTCCCCTCTATGGTATGGACCGCCACGATCGACTCTTCACCTCCCTCCGTTGGGACTTCCTGCTCTAGCGAGTTCGTGTGGGCGCGGATTGGCAGCGCACGCCCAATGCGCTACACGATGGCATGTCCGAGCCTCCCGACCCGGTTCTTGTCGTACTGTGTACCGCTCCCACGCCAGAAGTCGGCGCCAAGTTGGCGCGCGAATTGGTCGCGCAGCGACTCGCCGCCTGCGTCAATATCGTGCCGGCCGTGCGCTCCATCTACGAATGGAATGGCCAAGTCGAGGACGAGACGGAAAGCCAGCTGGTCATCAAGACCAGAAGACAGCGCTGGGACGCGCTGTGCGCATGGCTCGAGCAGCACCACCCCTACGACACACCCGAGATCCTGGCGCTCAGCACCACGGCGGGCAGCGAGGGGTACCTGAACTGGGTCTGCGCACAGACACGCTGAGCCCAGGCTCCCAGTTGCCCCGCAACAGCCGCACGTTCCAACGGACGAGGAGTACGCCTAGCCCGGAGCATTCATGACTTCGGCGCCGGATCGCGCAGGGATTCGACTTCACAGCGCTTTCGACGACCAACGAGAGTTCTGCCCGTGTTTTCTAGGGCGGACAAAGCGCTGTGGAGTCGAAGGACAAGCGAGGTGGTGTCGAAGCCATCCATGATCCGGGCTAGGCATCTTCACTCAAGCCACACCGACGCGCTGCCCGCATCGACGCATCGCTTCGATCCCTCGAGTGACGCGAGCCGCCTACTTCTTCCGCAGAAACAGGTTCAACAGAAGCGTCAGCACGACGCTGAGCAGGACGGACGTGACGATCGGGATGTAGATCGTCGTGTTCTTGCGCTTCCAGACGATGTCACCCGGCAGCTTGCCGAGACCGACGCGCTCGCCCACGACGAGCAACACGCCGACGGCGGCCAACACCAGCCCCGTGATCACCAGATAGCGCCCCAGCGAGCCCATGAGGGTGATCTAGGCGAAGCGCGCGGGCGGCGCCAGGGTCAATCGAGACCGAGCATGCCGCTCACAGGTTCCTCGAAAACGATCGCAAGCCCGCCATGCGTCCGCTGAACACGGAGGCCAAGCCATGATGCGCGCCCTCGGGCTGGGTGAAAACCCCTTCGTTAGCCAAAAATTCATCTGCTACCCCACCAGCGGGAGGTCTCCGACACCAAGGGTTCGCGATCAGGCAGCGGCGCCGGCGGCCCCGTAGCGGGACTC
>JAPPOR010000123.1 GCA_028817905.1 Myxococcales bacterium | reverse complement strand
GAACGCCGGCCCGACAGTCGTGAGCTTCGTCTCGGGGTGGAACATCTCACGGTTAGAGTGGCCTAGTACACCCGCCCGTCCCCCCTTCCACGGGCCACTCCTCAAGGTGACGAGCGCTGCGGCGGATGGGCTATCTGATGCGGAGTGAGTAGGGCAGGGCTGTAGCCATGGGCTCGCCTGCGACAAGGGTGTGGAGCGCGGCGAAGCGTCCCTCGGGATCCATCAGCTCCAGCAATCCATTCAGGCCGATCCTGTTCTCTACCGTCGCGGTTTGCGCTTCGACGTTTCCGCTGAGTAGGCGGCCGAGGGCGGTGCTCTCCCCCGGCCACACGCTGACCTCCACGCGCTCGTCCACGCCCAGTTCATGCCGCAGGGCCGAAAGGGTCTCTTCCAGACCTCCGTGCTCATCGATCAGCTTGCCTGCCAGGGCCTCTGTCGCGATCAGCAGCCGCCCCTCGGCCAGCGGCTCGACCTGCTCGTGTGACATACCGCGGCCTTGCCCCACTCGGCGCAGAAATAGGCGGTACACGGAGTCGAGCAGGTTGCGCATTGCCTCACGCTCGCTATCGCTCAGATCCGATAGGGGGGAGGTCCAGGCAGCGTTCTGTCCGCGCTTTAGCTGGGTGATGCCCACGCCGAGCTTGCTCGCCGTGCCGGCGACCGAGACCTTGCCGCCGACCACGCCGATGGAGCCAACGAGGCTAGCTTCCTCCGCGAAGATCCGCGTGCCTGCCGACGCGATGTAAAAGCCACCCGACGCCGCCATGTCACCGATCGACACGAACACCGGCTTCTTCTTCGCGACTCGACGCACCGCGTGCCACATTCGGTCGCTTGCGAGTGCTGACCCTCCGGGTGAATCGATTCTAAGAGCGACCCCCTTGCAGGCCTCATCGTCCGCCAGGGCGCGCATTTCTGGGACGAATTCCGCCGCCACGGCACCTTCGTTGCCCATGGTGCCCAACTTGCTGGCGATCGTGCCCTCCAGCACGACGAGGCGGATATAGGCCTCCTTGGGCCGCTCCGACGACTCCCCCGAGAGGGCCTTGAGCAGGCTACTCAGGCTGACCTCGCCCGACTTACGCTCGCCAACGCGCTCGACTCGATCGGTGTCTGTCGCTTTGCGCAGGTGCTGTCTCGCTTCATCGTCGAAGCCCACGTCGTCGACCAGGCCTGCGAGATGGGCTGCGTGTGCGGTGTATGGCCCGGCGTCTACCAGTCTCTGTCCCCGTTCTCGCGTGATCGAGCGACCCTGCTCCATCGCGCCTAGGATCTGATCTTGCAGGGCATCCAGCACGGGCAACATGGCTTCGCGGGTCGTGGGCGGCATGTCTGTCTCGGTCAGGATGTCGGCGGCGGCCTTGTAGCGGCCCGCGTGGAGCATCTCGGCATGGACTCCGAAGCGTTCGAGCAGTGAGCGTGCGTAGATGGCTTGGACCTGTACCCCCACCAGGTTGAGCACTCCCGCGGGCGTCATGCTGATGCGTTCGCACGCTTCTGCTAGCAGCGCGTAGCCAGCATTGTCGGTCTCGCGGACGTGGCAGTGCACCGGCTTGTTGGCCTGCTTGACGGCGGCGATCGCCCGTGTCAGCTCGGCTACCCGGGCGAAGGCAGAACCCATCGAACCTACATGGAGAAGCAAGCCGCGTACCCGCTTTTCCGTGGCGGTGTCCCCGAGCAGTTCGAGGACTTCATTGTGGCTGAGCCGGGCGCCGCCCAGCAGGCCCGCGGAGCCGGACTCCGGGGGGGGGCTTCCAGGACGAGTTCGTGCACGATCGGGTGGGTATTCGGCTTGTCTCCGCAGCTGCCTAGGGCCAGGCACGAGATGGCGGCTACGGCCACCGTGCTCCATCGGTTCTGGCCCCCAGACGTGGCGAAGGTTCTCGAAATGCGCTCGCGCGTGCGGGTCACGGGGTGCCTTTCTCCTGCTGTTCCTCGAGCAGCTGGATCTGTCGTTGGGCGATGCTGACGCTGCGCCCATTTGGGAAACGCCTGGCATAGGTTCGGTAGGCGTGCAGGGCACCCTTGGTACGTTTGAGTTTTCGGAGCGTTGCGCCCAGGCCGATGTATGCATCCGGATACCCGGCCCGGCTGGTACGCCGGAACAGGCGGCTGGCCTGGAAGAGTCGTCCGCGCTCGAGGTACACGTAAGCGAGTCCGGTCTGACTTCGCAGCGAATCCGGGTCCAATTCGAGTGCTGCCTCGAAGGCACGCATCGCGCGTGTCGTCATGCCCCGCTCAAGCAACCGTTCGCCCTGGGCAGCGAGCGATTTCACCCTGGCTTTGTTGTCCGCTTCGTCTTTGGGGGGATCGTCCTGCTCGGCTGGTTCGGGCGGGACTGCCTCCTCGGCGCTGCCCGCGTCGCGCGTCGGTTCCTGGTTTGCCGCTTCCGACTCGGTCGCGTCCGCCTGGCGATCTACGTCGGGGGCGCGGGTCAGCGCTTGCTCGAGCTCCGACACCAACGGGTCTCCAGGCGCCTGGCCCTTCAGCGCGTGCAGGTGGTACTCGGCTGTCACCAGGTCCCGCTCCGAGATCAGGATGTGCACGAACAGAACGCGAAACACCCGTTGCTCGGGGTCTTGGGCTACGGCCTTGGCGGCGAGCGCGCGGCCCGCCGCGAGGTTGCCGCCGGCTTCGGCGATCGCAAGATGGGCCGCGACTCGGAGGGTCTCTGCGCTGGCTGCGGCTTCGTTGGCCCGGGCGCGGTCCAACTCGGAGCGGGCTGCGACCAGGTTGCCGGTGAGCCGCAGCGCGTCGGAAAGCGCAATCTCGGCCTCCGGGTTGCCAGGGTTTTTGCGGGCCGCGGTGGTTGCGGTCCGTTTGGCGCGCCGGGTGAGACGGTCACTTTCGTCCACGAGCCGCGATAGCTCGTCCGAAGCGTGTGTGATCAAGCCTGTGCGCATCAATTCAGCCCGGATTCGCAACTGCTGGCTCCAACGGGCATAGGTCCGTGAGATTGAGCTTAACAGGTGCGGATCGTCTTCGCGAAATGCAAGCGCCTTGGTGTACTCGGTGATCGCGAGCTCAAACTGGCGCGGACGATACTTCGACAAAGCGCGGTCCGCCCGTTCCACAAACTCCTGCGCTGGCGTTGGTGCTGGGGTTCCAGGCTGCGCGGGAGCCGGTTGTTGAAGCGAGCTCTGAATGCGCGGCCAACCCCACACCCCGGCGGCGCTCGCTCCGGCGCTCAGGAGTAGCACTAAGGTCCACATGCGGCGACGGCGGGCGCGGCTGATCTCGCCGTAACCATAGTGGCCACCGGCGAATAGCGGCTCGGGCAATGGATTTGTCAGCGGGTCATCGGGGGGTGATTCGCGAGCCCGTATCGGTGGGTCCAATGGGGATGGTGCGGGGCGCGCAAGCGCCAGAGCTTGCGCGTTGCCCTCGGGCCCTTCTTCGCGCGCCCCTGGGGCGGGTTCGGACTCAAAGCCAGGGAAGCGCTCTGCCGTATACGGTCTCTCGAGCGCGCCCGCGTATTCGTCCGGGCGTTCGCTCCTGTGCCGCGGCCTGTGGAAAATCGTGGCAAGGGGAGCTTCCGAAGTCGGCGGGGGCAGGGTCGAGATCGCCGAAGCTTCGGGTGTCGGAAGGACGAGTGGTTTGCCGCCTCCGGAGGCCATGGGGTGAGCCCGGGCCTGCACACGCATCGGGTAGCTCTTCTGATCAGCCTCCTCGTCCCGCTGTCGAAACAGGCGCCCGAGTTCTTCGATGTCTCCTAGTCGCTTCCAGCTCTTGCCGCTATGGGAGATGGCGTGGTCGGGGCTGAGCTCACCACGACGGATCAGGCGCACAATCTCAGTGAGTGACTTGGAGTAGAGCTCGTTGCCCTCCCGTTCGCGCACCGTCCAGTGTGCGCGCTTGTTGGCTGCTTGGTCGGGCCGCTTGCTTCGTCGTACCTTAAAGAGGTGCCCGCAGTTGGTGCACTTGACGGTCGTGCCCCCTTCGGCCACGAGGGCTTCCTCGAACTCGTACTCCGCCTGGCACCGGTCGCAGGTGACTTCCATCGCGCGCTTCGCCTCGGAACGCGGCCCTTCTTAGCTACATTCCAGACGCCTGTCGATCGGGTCCAATTTGCGATCCAGATCGCCCATGCGCGAGCCGACCCAACCCGAGTGTAGCCATCGGCGGCCCGAATTTGTCAGGTATTGTGTGTATGTGTATGTGGATGCCGATACCCCTTGCGGCCCAGGGGCGGGATGGACATGCTGTCGGGGCACGGCGACTGGGCTGCTGTCGCCGGCTCCCGGTGTAGCGAAAGGACGGTAATCGATGGCGATCCAGTTGGTGGACGAAGCCAGCTTTGAAGGCCAGGTCTTGCGCAGCGAACTTCCGGTGTTGGTCGATCTTTATGCCGACTGGTGCGAGCCGTGCAAGAAGCTGGAGCCAATCCTGGAAGATCTGGCCGCCGAGTTGTCTGGCAAGGTCAAAATCGTTCGGATCGACGTCGAGCGAAGTCCGGTGATCGCTCGCAGTTTCGGCGTCCAATCCATTCCAATGCTGGTGCTACTTCACGAGGGGCGGCCCGTGGACCATGTGATGGGGTTGGTCGACAAGAAGCGTCTGCTCCAGATGCTGGCTCCGGTGATTCCTCGTTCGGCGGACGAGCTCGAGCCTGCCGAGCTGCTTCAGCTGATTCAGTCGGGTCAGGCGTTGGCCGTCGACATCCGTGATGCCTCTGATCACGCGCGCTACCGAGTTCCGGGGGCACGCCACGTGGCCCGCTCGGAGCTTTCCCAGCGCGCGGCGGAGCTCGCCCCCGCCGACGGACGGATTCGGGTGCTGTACAGCCGCACAACCGACGATGCCCGCGACGCGGCCAAGGAACTCAAGGACGCTGGCGTGCAGGTGGCGTTCCTCAAGGGCGGTTTCCTGTATTGGGAAGCCGACGGTCTCGAGGTCGAGCGCGGCGGCGCGTAGCGCACCCGAGTCCACGTGATGGCTTGGTGGGGTAGTGAGATCGCACGGCGGTGAATACGGCGCCGGCGCATAAGCACGGGCCGATTGCACCTAAGAGCGGCGCGCCCTTGAAACCGCCCGCCGTCTCCCCCGTCTTCGCGTGTGCAGGTAAAGCTGCGTCAGCGCAACTACCGTCGCGACCGCTCGGGAGCAAGGGGATCATGCGGTCAGCATGGCTGGCGCGGCCGAGTCGACAACGGGCGCATACTTCAGGTACGGCGATATCAAGCCCGGGCTCGTACTCTCAGCGCGGCCATCGAGCCCTGCGACTTGGCTTCGGTCGCAAGAACATGCGGTCCGCTAGGACAGCGGCGTCACTCGCCTTGCGAGGGTCCATCCGAGCGCTACGCTGACTGAGGGCATTCGTGGTGACACCGTCGGTGGACCCGCGACCCAAGGGGATATTAGGGGAGAATGCTTCATGAATGACCTAGACGCTTGGCGTGCACGGGGTCGGACGCTCACTGTCCGTGGGCCGGCATATGCTTGCTTGCTGTTGACCTGCCTAGCAACGGGGCCCTCGCTCATGGCGTGCGGTGACGACGACGCCGATGGCGATGCCATGGTCGATGGCGATGCCATGGTCGATGGCGATGCCATGGTCGATGGCGATACTATGGTCGATGGCGATGCCTTCTGCGTCGAGACCACGATAGAGTCTACTGCGCGCACCTATGCCGACTGGGGCTGGACAGAGGGTGCCCCACAGTGGACAGCCTATCGCGTGCCCGACACCACCTACGGCAACGAGCTGGGCTGCGACGAGCAGAACCCGGGCTCGCCGTCATCCGATGGTGCCTGGATGAGGCTCGAGATCGAGCGCCCCGGCGCGACCGAGGCCGCATCGTTCAAGCTCGCTCGTGGTGATTGTGGGGGCGAGCGCTACTTTGACACCTTTGTAGATCCCAACGCACAAGAGGCGTTGACTGCTCTTAGAATTCGCGGCTGCGGCTACGTGGCCTACATCGACACGTGGTCGGTCGACGTTTATGACGAGCAGTCCGGCTGCAAGGTCGGGTGGGCCCATCAGAGTGACGCTGGCCTGCTAGTCGATGACTGCGAGAGGTCGCCCATCTTCGCTGGCAAGTTTCCACCCGCATGCGAGGAGGAGGTCTACGAGGCCTTTTGCCAGCCGGTACATGCCCAGGACGCAGACGCAGGGAGGTAGCTCACGGGGTCGCCTGCCCGAGGCCGGCCGAGTAGTAGCATCCCAGCCAGCCGAGTGCGTCGCCGTTGTCCGGGTCTCGGTGCCCCACCTTGGAGTCACGGGTTTGCTGGCATCTCCCGTTGAGGTGCGTCCAGCGAGACAATCCAGGAGACATCAGAGCCGCGAAGAGCGTTGCCAGCGGCAGAAACGGAGGCCTCCGGGTCGCCGAGGCGCACCGAGTCAATATGGCCACCGAGGGTGAGTGCGCCCTCTGGAGACGCGGCAATGGCGAAGGGCCCATTGGGACGGCCACTCACGGGGCTGGCCTCACCGATGGGTTGAAACATCGAGTCGAGGGCCCAAAGGCGCGTGCGCCAATCGTCGGCGATGAGGTGCTGCCCAATGATGCGGTACCCGTCGGGGGTCTGTGCTACACGGGCAAAGCGCAGGTAGTTGATCCCCAAGTTGTCTATATGCTGGAGCGAGCCGTCTTCAGGGCTCAGATGCACGCCAAATGAAGCCAAGAAGGGCACAGCGCCCGGTTGCGAGGGAGCGGCAAAGGCGACAACTGCGTTGGGCTCGACCGCCAGTCCGAACGGGTTGATCCGCTCATCCTCCGCCAACCGCCCGCGAGTCGTGTACCGCCAGACCTCGGACCCCTCGAAGTCCAGCTTGACCACGATCATGTCACCGGGCCGGTTCGACGCCGCATCCGTGTCGACGAGCTCGTGGATCAGCACAAATACGCCATCCTCACCGGTCGCGATATCTACAAGTGATTTTGGCAACGTCACACCCCACAGAACGTCTCCAGACTCCGGGCTGAGCGCCACAACAAAGGTTTCCGGGCCAACGTCGAACCCCTGCGCGGTCGCAACGCCTGCCAGGCGCCCCGCGACGTAGATGGTCCCATCCTGCCCTAGCGCAACCGCCTCAGCGGTGTCCGCCCCGGTCTCTTCCGAACCGAATGCGATGTCCCAGCGCACCTCGCCGTCGGTCGAAAGTCTGCGCACGTCAGCCTCGGCCGTGGACCTCGAGCCCGTTTCGCGGGGTGCATTGCGATAGCCGGCGACCACGAGGTCGCCGTCCGCAAGGGGAACCACGTCCCTGACCCCATCCCTGCCCGCGCCCCCCCAAACGAGCGAGTTGAGCAGCTCCCCGTCTCGGTTGAAACGGGCGACGAACGCTTGGAGCTCATCGGCATCGACCAACATCTCGCCGTCCACAATGCCGCCCGTCTCCATCGCGCCACCCACGACCAGGGCCCCATCGGACTCATACGCCAGAGTGCCCACCGCTACCTGGAAACCCCGCAGGCCGACCATCCAGGACGCTGAACCGGCAACGAGTGCAGTAGGATCGACGGCAGCAGGCCGGCTCTGTTCCGCTGGGCCCTCCGGCTCTGCAACATTTGGCCCTACCGTGTCCATGCCCGCGGTGGGAGCCGGAGGTGGTTCGCGCGTCTGCTCCTTGTCCATGTCCTCCTCTGGCTGTGCAGTCGGCGAGCAAGCGACCGCCAGCTGGAACATGGATGCGCAGACAAGTAAGAGTTTCGACCCCCGCATTTGGGCAATTTTACCGACTCAGGCTGGAGGTCGCTAGCAGCGGTAGTAGTCGTCGTGCGAGCATGACCTACCTGTGCTCCGGCCAGGCGAAGCCGAAGAGGAACTCTGCTATCGTGCACGCGGTCGTCCCACTATTGACGATGACGACCAGGTTCGGGCGCCACCGGTGCGCTGCCTCCCCATCCCTGGGGTGCGGTGGTAGGGCAGGGTGTCGCGAGGTGTAGATGTGTCGCGGATCATGATGCAAGTGGCTGGCCGAGCACGCCCACTGTCCTTCGACGGCGCTGGTGAGAGGGAGCCTCTGCTGTGCAGTGCCGCGACCGGATGGTCCGGGGTGCCGTTCGAGCTGCACCAAACGGTGCCGAGCGAGAACGCCGTTCCCGTCACTCCGCCGCCCGGTCAGCACCAGCTGCGGGTGATCGTCGAGGGCTCCTTTGAGGTCGTGATGCGCGCTGGGGGTCGCTATATTCGCCGTCGCAGCTCGCCGGGAGCGATGTCGCTCCACTCGGGCACGGGGCCCACGACGGTTCGAGTGATGGGGTCTGCGAAGGCCGTCGTGGTGCATCTGCCCGAGGCCTGGTTGCGGCGATTGACCCTCGAAGGCGCGCTGCCACAGCTCGGGATCCACGGTTTGGCAAGCTCTGACGTGACCGCTTGCGCCCTGGCCCAGGCTATGTGCACGGAGGTCGAGCGCGGCGCGCCGACCGGGGCACTGTTCGCGGAGTCCCTATCGACGGCGCTGCTCACCTATGCGCTCGAACGCGTACCCTTGGCCGCCGGGCAGATGCAGGTCCGTGGCGCGCTGTCGGCTAGCCAGCGTCATAGGCTACGGCGCCACATCGATGAGCGCTTGATGGGCGACCTACGGGTATCTGAGCTCGCGGCGGTCTGCGGGCTCGGGTTGCGGCACTTCTCTACTTTGTTTCGCCGCGCCTTCGGCGTGTCTCCCCATCGCTACGTGCTGCAACGCCGGCTGCAGCGGGGGGCAGACCTGCTGGCGCACAGCGGCTGCGATATCGCGGAAATCGCCCTGAACAGCGGTTTCTCCAGTCAGAGCCATTTTTCAACGGCCTTCAAACGTGCCTACGGGGTCACCCCCCGCCAGTTCGCGATGGACGCCCGCACGACGGTGACCATGCCAGACCGCAACCGAAGACCGAACGAACCCTAGCGACCTTGTCCAGACGCATCCAATCAAGGCAACGCGGCCAAACATGACTCAAACGACTACAAAACGCTGACCCAAGGTCGTTAGCGGGGCTCCGCCCCAGCCCGGACGAGGCATGGAACCTTGCGGGTTCAGATGACGACCTCGCGACGAGTCTGTGTGAGGCAAACCTAGCCGTCCATCACTGCCCGGAGCACCGCAGGTGCGACCTAGAATCCTTGATACCGCGCCGACAAAGAACGGTGAGCTCCCCAAACTTGACTCATCTGTAAACAAGATCGCTGGTCAAGGATTCTAGTCCCACGCGTGGTTCTTCTTGCGGATGTCGGTCCAGGGTGATTGGCACAGGGTACAATCGGGACCAAAAAACCACGGCATCGCTCCGCCGTCGCCGTAGACCCAATATCGCAGCCATGCCACCGCCGGGGCACGCTCGGGACCGGCATCGCCCAGTGGAATCAGATGGCCGGCGAAAGATGGCGCATCCGGACTGTCAAGCGTGGCCATGATCGTCGGCTGAGTGGACGAGCGCTCGTAGGTTGGCTGCACGTATCCGGATTTGGTCACAAAGCCATCGTCGGTCGAAGTGATGAGCAAGACCGGTCCATTCGCACGCTCGGTGGCGGCCTGCAGCCCGTGCCAGGATACGACTGCGACCACGCTGGAGTGGTTGCTCGCTCCCACCGCGGCCCCGCCTCCCATCGAGTAGCCAATGGTGGCTGCACAGTCGATTGCGAGCGCGCCCTGGAACTCTCCGCTTGCGTCTTGTTCGATCAGCCATTGTAGACCGGAACCTACGAGCTGCGCCGTGACCGCCGTGCTGTTGCTGGCGATCACCACAAAGCCGTGGGAGGCCACCGTGTTCAGGAGTTCGACGTAGAGTGATGGGGTGGTGGTGATGCCGTTGCCCCACGACACGGGTGGATGATGGAAGCCATCCTTGCCCAGCTCGATGGGGCGGATCAGGGTGTACTGCCCGTTCGGTCCGGTGTTGCTCACGGTCATGACATCGAAGGGGCCGCGCGCGCCGTAGTCGGCAACGTCTCCGGCCGGGGCGGGCGTGCAGCCGTCGTCGGATTTGGCCACTGGAGGACCATCGGTAGCACTGGCGCCGCTTCCTTCGGCGCCTTCCCGGGCCGGTATCGGGCCCCGCTCCATGATCTCGGGCTGGTCGTCGGTGTCTTCTGGCCCGGGCATCGTCGCACGCGTGGCCGCCGCCCCCATCTCACCGCCTGGCCGCGACCCCTCGCTGCTGGCCGCAGGTGTTGTCATGTCGGTTGGCTGCGCGCCCATGTCTTCCGCTCCGGTCATCGTCGTGACCGGGGGAGCTGCACCCATATCCATCTGGGTAGGGCCGCGAGCCTCCGCGGAGCGGTCGACATTGGTTCCGATTCCCGTCCCGCTTTCGGCCGCGGCCACCGCGTTCGTTCCCATCGATGGTTCGAAACCTGGACGCTCGATCGTGTGAGTACCCGATTGCCCATCCCCGCCACAGGCCGCGGCCCCAAGGGCTAACGTACCGACCAGCAGGCTTCCAACGCGATTGCACTTCATGCGAGCCTCCATGCACGCAGGGAGATCAAGCACGGGGTCGCGGTGCGCGTCTTTCGCAAATCTGCAGAGCGTTTGCGAGAAACTGCAGGCTTCGGACATCCACGCAGTTCGCTAGCCCGGAACGTTCATGACTTCGGCGTCGGATCGCGCTGGGATTCGGCTTTACAGGGCTTTCGACGATCGACGGGAACGCTCCGCGTGTAGTCCTGGGTCTCCTTCGGTCCTGTGCAGTCCAAGGCCCAGCGATCCGGCGTCGATGTCATGAACGTTCCGGGCCAGGTAGCTCGGTACGTCGGGCGAACCCCGTTGTCGTCGGGCGATAGCCTCCAAGGGGGTGACCTGGGATTGCGCCCCAAGACTCCCTCGGCCGGCGCGAAGGGGTTGCGTGTGACCAGGGTCGCGCTAGGGTCTGGTCATGGTGGCACGTGTGCGGGGGGTGTGGGCCCTGATGCTGGTGGTGGGCCTCGGCTGCGCTGACAGCGCGCACAGGGAAAGTAGGAACGCGTCCACGGAGCGGCCGGATGACCGACCGCCGTGTGAAGGACCCTCCTGTCGCGATGCGGGCGGTGCCACCGACGCCAGCAATAGCCCTTCTGCCGACGCCAATGGGATGGGGCGTGGCCCCATCGAGGCCGGTAGCAGTGGGGACCTACTCACGGGTGGGTGGGCCGACGCTGCAGTGATGGGCATCGACGCTGGGCGCCCCATGTCCTGCGTGCCTCCGGATGAGGGTTTGGTCGATGATGAGGATGCGGGGACGGAGGGCGGGGGCGTGGTCGATCGGCCCGGCTTTAGCGCCGTCAGCGCCGGGATCTTCCACACCTGCGCGCTGCGCACATCGGGGCTCGTCCAGTGCTGGGGGTTGAACCACGCCGGCGGCGGACGGAATCGCGAAGGTGAAGCATCCGCACCGCCTGCTGGCCTGCTCTTCAAGAGTGTTAGCGCCGGTGGGAACTACACTTGTGGGGTACGCGCTGACGACGAGGTCATGTGTTGGGGTTTCAATCAGCATGGTGCATCTACCCCACCGGGCGGCGTTCGCTTCCGTTCGGTGAGTGCGGGCAACGAACACGCCTGCGGCATCCGTCTACGGGATGGGGAGGTCGAGTGTTGGGGTTCGGATGAGGATGGGCGGTCCACGGCGCCAGCTGGCGTTCGCTTTGTCGCGGTGAGCGCCGGTGGTACCCACACCTGTGGGGTACGCGAAGCGGACGGTCGGGTGCAGTGTTGGGGACGCGACGACCTCGGCCAAACGTTTCCCCCCGAGGGTCGGTTCGTCGGTGTGAGCGCCGGAACCGCCCACAGTTGCGCGCTGGATAGCAGTGGGCAAGTGCGGTGCTGGGGTGACAACGAGGCGGGGCAAGCGAGCGCTCCGACGGGGCGCTTCTCCCATGTGAGCGCGGCGGGCGATCACAGCTGCGCCATCGATCGGGGCGACGGGCAAGTTCGATGTTGGGGGGACGATAGTTGGGGCCAGGCGAGCGCGCCCATTGGAGTGGCGTTTGACTATGTGAGCGCGGGTGGCGTTTCGCGTCGACAAGCCGGTGTCCAAAGCCCTTCGGCCCATACCTGTGGCGTCCGGCGCTCTGACGGCCAGGTGCTCTGTTGGGGCCTGGACCACTTTGGCCAGTCCTATCCTCCTTCGGGCGTGACTTGGAACACTCTCAGTGCTGGCATGAATCATACGTGTGGGGTACGCGAGTTCGACGGCCACGTGCAGTGCTGGGGCAACGACGATGATGGCCAGTCCAGGCCGCCGCCGGACGTAGTGTTTCACAGCGTTAGCGCCGGCGGCTTACACACCTGCGGCCTGCGGGCTTCGGATCGCCACGCCCTTTGCTGGGGGCGGAACACTTCGGGCCAGGCTACGCCGCCCGCGGGGGTCGCGTTCAAGAGTCTGAGCGCAGGCGGTACCCACACGTGCGGTGTGCGTGAAGCGGACGGGCATGCCCAGTGCTGGGGGCAGCAAGATGGAGGTGAGGGGGACCGTGGGCAATCCGTTCCGCCCGAGGATGTTGTATTCGAGAGCGTGGCAGCCGGTGGGCGACACACCTGTGGAGTGCGCGCCGACGACGGTCAGGCGCAGTGCTGGGGCGCGGGCAATTGGCGCGCCACGGAGGCGCCGTCCGGGGTGGCTTTTGTGAGTTTGAGCGCAGGCTTGGATCGCACTTGCGGCGTGCGCGAGGCGGATGGCCAAGTGCAGTGCTGGGGCAGCAGTGCGCCGCCGTTGGAGTCGGAGGCGGGCTTCGTCTTCACGAGCGTTAGCGTGGGTCGGTGGTACACCTGCGGGCGCCAGTCCGACGGGCAAATCCGATGCAGCAGCACTTTCAAAGTCAGGCTACCCGAGTGCATTGCCTTTCGGAGTGTGGATGTCGGTGACAATCATGTTTGCGCGATCAGGGAGTCGGATGGCGTCGAAGTCTGCTGGGGCGGGCAAGCTCGCAATCGATGGGAGTGAGCGCTTGGCCGCGCGTTGAACGGCGACGTTCATCCGAATGCGAGTTCGCCTCAGCTCGTGGATATCGCAGGCGACAATCCGATGACAGCGGACTCATGAACGCGAGCGCCGGTCTGTACCCGGAGGACAGGTCGCGACGCTTGGATGTGCGATGATTGGGAGTATGGGCGCGGACCTCGTCATGTTGCCTGGCCTGGATGGGACTGCGGCGTTCTTCGGGCCCTTTGTCGAGTGCGCGCCCCAGGGCGTTTCTATGCAGGTCGTCGAGTACCCGCAAGTCGCTGAAAACACTTATGAATCCCTGCTCGCCTGGGTGCGGCGCGGGCTGCCTGCTACGGGTGACTTCGTCTTGCTGGGCTGGTCGTTTTCGGGCCCGCTGGCGTTGATGCTGGGCGCGGAGGAAACGCCTGGGCTGCGCGGTCTGGTGTTGGTCGGGTCGTTCGCGCGCAGGCCCGTTCGGTGGCTACCGCCATGGACCCGCCATCTTGTCAGTGGCTCCCTGATGAAAATGTATCCCATGGCGAGCATGGGCAAGGCGCTGGTGGCGGGATACTCGACGCCTGAACTGCGAGCGCTTCAGGCCCGGGCGTTTCGACAGGTGAGCGCCGAGGCGATGGCGGCGCGTACCCAGGCGCTGCTGGCGGTCGATGCGCGGCCAGTCCTTCGGCGCTGCCGCGTCCCGATCCTCTACCTCCGATCGCGGAACGACCGCGTGGTGGCTGCAGCCTGCGGCGACGAGATCGTGGCGACAGCCCCGGACGCTAGACTCGTCGAGTTGGATGCGCCCCACCTCTCCCTGACGACCCACCCTCGGGCGGCGTGGTCCTCGATCGCGCCCTTTCTTGAGGGGCTGGCTAGGTGACGGGGCGTGCTGATTTCCGGGTTTCCCAAAAAACCGCCCCTCTCCAAAAAAGACTACAATCCCGACTGCTTCGGGGCGGGGTGCGGTGCCGGGGAGCAG
>JAPPOR010000844.1 GCA_028817905.1 Myxococcales bacterium | reverse complement strand
GTCAAGTCGAGCACCCGCCTGTCGGCGATCATGCGCCGGTGCCACGGGACGGTGACGCTGTGGATAGAACGCGCGCCGGGCAAGACACTGCTGCGGGCGGGTACGATCATCAGATCGAAGGGTGTGTAGATGCAATGCACCTGAACGCGACCCCAGGGCTCTGGGTCCGACTGTAGATCCCGGATGAGGGCGCTGCCCGGGCGCATCTGTCGCACCCCAGCAAGTCGCGACAGGCGCGCCATGTGGGTGCCCTGCTGGGGACCCGAGATCGAAACGAAGCGGCGGGTACGGTCTACTCCGCCAAGACGCTGCAGGTAGTAGCGCGCGGTCAGGGCCCCCATGCTGAAACCGACCAGGTCAAGATGCGGCACCCCGTGCTCGGCGCATAGCCGCTGCGCCTGATCGCGCACCTGCCGCGCGAGCGACTCGATGGGCGCACTGCCATCGTTGGGCCGAAGCGTGAAGGCGCTGGGCAAGCCGCGCAACCGAAGCCCCTCGAGCAGTGGACGCATCCGCAGCTTCGAGTCCCAGATGCCATGCACGACGAGCACCGGGCAGGGCGCATCCGCTGTCACGGGCCTGGATCCTTGCATCGAACCACGGTGCCCGAGTTCATCGCTTCCTCCAGGCATTTGCAACCGGGGAAGACCGAGACGTTGCACGCAATACTGGCCGTTGAGCGCCGAGCGCATAGGTTGATAGCTGAGCCCTCGCGCCTCGCAGGCTTGCCTGGAAGACAGGTAGAAGACCGTGAAGAGCATCGTAATTCTTGGCGCCGGAACCGCCGGAACCATCATGGCGAACCGGCTGCGCCGGGCCCTGCCGTCCAAGGGCTGGCGCATCACGGTCGTCGACCGGGACGACGACCACGTGTATCAACCGGGCCTTCTGTTCGTCCCGTTCGGCGACTACCGACCAGAAGACGTGGTGCGGCCGCGGCGCCGATTTCTGGCTCCGGACGTGCAACTCGTGCTGGCGGAGCTCGAGGCGGTCGAGCCAGACGCGCAGCATGTCCGACTCGTGGAACACGATCCCATCGCCTACGATGTGCTCATCATCGCCACGGGCTGTCGCATTGCGCCGGAACAGACTCCGGGGCTCATGCAAGCCGGCTGGCGAAGCTCTGCCCACGAGTTCTATACCCTCGAGGGCGCCGTCGCGCTGCGAGACTCGCTCGCGCGCTTCGAGCGTGGCCGCCTGGTGGTCAATGTCGTCGACAATCCGATCAAGTGCCCGGTGGCCCCGCTGGAGTTCCTCTTCCTGGCCGACGCCCATTTCCGTCGCCGAGGCGTGCGCGATCAAATCGAGCTCGTCTTCGCCACCCCACTCGACGGAGCCTTTACCAAGCCGATCGCGTCCGCCATGCTCGGCGACCTGCTGAACGACAAGGGCATCACCGTGGTCCCCGACTTTGGCCTCGAGTCTGTAGACAGCGATCAACGAGTTCTCCAGGCCTACGACGATCGACGGCAGGGATACGATCTGCTGGTGAGCGTGCCGCTACACCAAGGCAGCGACGTGATCACGCGCTCGGGACTTGGAAACGATGCCGGCTTCGTACCCACCGACCATCACACGTTGCAGTGCAAGGCGCACGCAAACGTGTTCGCACTCGGAGACGCGACCGACTTGCCGGCATCCAAGGCGGGCGCCGTGGCCCACTTCCAGTCCGAGGTGCTCACCGACAACGTGCTCCGGTACATCGCCGGTCAACCACCCCTGCCGGCCTTTGACGGGCACGCAAACTGTTTCATCGAGACCGGGCACGGCAAGGCAATGCTGATCGACTTCAACTACGACACCGAGCCGCTGCCCGGTCGCTTCCCGCTTCCGGGCATCGGCCCCTTCACGCTGCTCGCGGAGACCCGCACCAACCACTGGGGCAAGCTCGCATTTAAGTGGGCCTACTGGAACAAACTGCTGCCGGGGGAGGACTTGCCCCTCGATCACCGCATGCTCATGGCCGGAAAGCGGGGGCAGGCGTGAGCGAACGATCGGATGGCGCCATCGAGCAGAAACTCGAGGCCCTGTCGGCCCAGGTGTCCACGTTGGTCGATCACCAACGTCGCCGCGATGAGCTCTTCTTCGAGTTTGCGCCGATTCTGAAGGAGATGATGGCCGCCGCCACGGACGAGCTCGACGAGCTCGACCGCCGCGGCTACTTCAAGTTCGGGCGCGAGATGCTGAACGCGCTCGACAACGTGGTTCAGGGCTACTCGGCGGGCGACGTCGCCGCCCTGGCTGCCAGCATAGTTGGCATCCTGGACACGGTGCGTGCGCTCACACAACCGCATGTCCTCAAGGTCGTCGCGCAGGCAGGCGAGCTCGTGGAGCGCGGCGACAGCGCGCGTCCGGTCGGGTTGCTTGGCAGCGTGCGAGCGACCCGCGAAGAGGACGTGCAGCGGGGCATTGCCGTGATGCTCGACGTCCTGCGCGCGTTGGGCAAGGGCGCCGAACAAGCAGACCGGCGAGCCCGCATGCACAGGCACCTCGCGCCCCGGAGCCAGAGGCGCGGGCACCCCTCTCCGCGCACCTCTACCGGCAAGCCGGAGATAACCAAGCCGACAGCCAAGCCGACAGCCAAGCCGGCAACCACCGGGGCTGTGAGCGCTGCTGCACACGCGCCACCCAAAGAAGCTCGCACAATCGCCGGTGCCGCTCTGACGCAGGAGGGCTTCCTGGCCGATTCGCAGCAGTGGACGCCTGCAATCGCGGTCGCAATCGCACATGAGCTCGGAATCGCGAAGCTCGACGATCGGCACTGGCAGTTGGTGGACGCGATCCGCGCCGACTACGACGAGACCGGCAGCTCACCCAACATCCGACGCATGGCCAAGGTGTCTGGGCTCTCGACCCGGGACATCTACGCATTGTTTCCCAACGCACCCGGCAAATGCGCAGCAAAGATCGCCGGAGTACCCAAGCCAGTCGGATGCATCTAGCCAGTTCGCAGGAGCACGCAATGACAGAACGCAAGGTTTCGCTGATCGTGAGCAAAGGCGGCCTGGACGACGCCTATCCCGCGCTGATCCTTGGCAACGCTGCCCGCCAGTCCGGAATCGAGGCGAGCATCTTTTTCACGTTCTATGGCCTGGACGTGATCACGCAGAGCAAGGTCGATCATCTGCACGTCAACCTGGTGGGCAACGCAACCAGTCCCATGCCGACGATGGTGGCAGGCCTGCCTGGGATGGAAAACCTCGCGGCGAGAATGATGTCCAAACGGATGGAGGATCTGGACCTGCCCGGCCCGCGGGAGATGCTCGAGATCCTGGAGGAGTCAGGGGTGGATCTGTACGGCTGCGAGCTAGCGATGAAGATGTTCGATCGCGCCAGGGACGACCTGGTGCCCCAGGTGCGTGACGTGATCACTGCGGGCGACTTCTTCGACATCAGCGAGGGCGCCCAGATCGTCTTCACCTGACACCATGAGCGGTCCGCTTCGTCGACCGCGCATAACGGGCTCGAGGGCCAAACAATGCTGGCGCGCCCCAGTACCAGTGGCATACTGCCCGGCGCGATGGGCGAGCCGATCGAAGACGAACCCAGCTATCCCGGTGCCCATGGACCAGAACGGAGCTACGACTTCGACTCCATGGGCTTTCGGCTGCGCGTGCACGAGTGGGGTGACCCGCACGCACAGCCCCTGCTTCTGCTGCACGGCATGTGGGACCACAGCCGAGGCTTCGATCTACTGGCGCCGCTGCTCAGTGCGCGCTACCGGCTGATCGCCATCGACGGGCGTGGGCACGGGGACTCGGATTGGGCGGACGGATATAGCTGGCCCCACGACGTGATCGACGCGATCCGCGTGCTCGAGAAGGTCGGGCGAGCGCACCTTCTTGGGCACAGCCGCGGGGGTGGTCAAGTCACCGACCTGGCGACGGTCGCGCCCCACCTGTGCGGCAAAGTGATCAATCTCGACGGCTTTGGGCCACCGGAGAAGCTCGAGCCACCGCCGGGCCAACCCGCACAGGCGCTTCCGGGTACGCCGGAGGGCTTCGCCGAGTTCCTGGACGCGCGGCGCCGGTCCCACGCGCGCCCCGACTGGAAGCCCCATGGACAGCTCGACGCGCTGGTGAAGCGACGCAAGCTCCAGAACCCCCGACTGTCACCCGAGTGGTTGCGATACTTCTGCTGGCACGGCAGTCGACGGGCGCCGGACGGCTACCGCTGGAAAGTGGACCCGATGGCGGGCATGGGCGCCGGGCCGTGGAAGCCCGAGTGGGTCGGGCCGGGCTGGCGCAGACTCAAACGCCCGATGCTGGCCATCGTGGGTGCCGAGGAAGACACCTGGGGCCCGCTGGACGAGCAGCTACTGGCACGCCGGCTGTCCAACGTACCGCGAGTTCAGCGCGCACGCGTGGCACACGCTGGTCATTTCGCACACATGGAACAACCGCAGGCCGTGGCGGAGTTGGTGCTGGCGTTTCTGGAGGACGAGCGGTGGAGCTGAAACACGCGCGCGTGCGACTCAAGCTGCACACGCTGAAACCGGGCGAGGGCGAAGCGCTGCTGCTGCTCCATGCCCTCGGCGGCGAGGCGCGGGACTGGGACATCTCGGCGCTCGGCTGGCCAGGGCCGGTCCACGGGTTGGATTTCGCCGGGCACGGGCACTCCGGACGCATCTATGGCGGTGCCTACCACGTCTCGCTGTGGGCGGCCGACGCGGACAGCGCGCTGGCAGCACTGGAGCGAGCAGTCTTGGTGGGCGCGGGCGCGGGCGCCTATGCCGCGCTGCTCGTGGCGGGCGCGCGCCCGGAGCAGGTCCCAGCTGCGGTACTCATGGGGGGCACGGGTCTGGCTGGTGGCGGTGCCGAACCGGACTGGGATGACCTCAAAGCATTCGACAGTCGCCTGGAGTGCACACGGGCTTCGCCCGTACGCCGACAGCTTGGCCAGGTGCCGGAAGTGGACCGGTGCATCGAGTTCGCGGAGCAGGACTTCCGTCCACCGGACTACACCGATGCCTTCGCTCGGGCCGCACAACGCGTGGTGCTAATGGAGGACGGCGAACCACGGCCACCCTGGTGGGAGTCCCTGCGAACCATCGAGGGCGTGCAGCAGACGCACGGCACGCTTGCAAGCGTGCTGCAGTCGCTTGGCTGATCGACCCTGGTGCCACCGCCGGCGTTCCCCTTTCAACAGACGGTGTGGTAGGAAGGCACTGGATATGCTGCTGTTTCAAAAGCGCTTTCACGCCGGACTCAAGTCGGGCGAGGTTACGCTTACCTTCCGGCACTGGCACACGCCGCGTGTCAAGGTGGGAGGCCGATACCGCTGCCATCCCATCGGCGTCCTTGAAGTCGACGAAATCAACCGCGTACAAGCCAGGGACATCACCGAACAGGACGCGCGGAAGGCCGGCTTTCCGTCACGTGAAGAGCTCTTCGAGTACCTGTCGGACGGCCGCGAGCTGAACGATGAGACTCAGCTGTTTCGAGTCGTGCTGCATCACGGCGGAGACGGGGACCGCGTCGCGATCGCCCTGGACGACGCGCTCTCGAGTGACGACGTCGAGGCCATCACTAAAAAGCTGGCGCGGCTCGACAAGAACGGCCCCTGGACCATGCAGACACTGCGCATCATCGAGCAGCATCCGCAGGTTGCAGCACGCATCCTGGCCAAGAAGATGGGGCGCGACCGGGATCCTTTCAAGGTCGACGTCCGCAAGCTCAAGCGCCTCGGCCTTACCCAGAGCTTCGAGATCGGCTACGAGATCTCCCCACGCGGCCGGGCCTACCTCGCAGCGATCGGCAAATGAACCACCGACCAACCCGGTTCCCATGACGTCACGCGATCCGAATCAACGTATCGTATGCCTGACCGAGGAACCCACCGAGATCTTGTACCTGCTCGGCCAGCAGCATCGCATCGTCGGGATCAGCGCCTACACCGTCCGGCCGCCAGAAGCACCACGCGACAAGCCCAAGGTCTCGGCATTCATCGATGGGAGCGTCGCGAAGATCAAGCGGCTGCAGCCCGACCTCGTGATCGGCTTCTCCGACATCCAGGCCAAGCTGGCGAGCGACTTGATCGCTGCCGGTCTACAGGTCGTGATCTTCAACCAGCGCTCACTTGACGAGATCCTCGACGTCGTGGTGAGCGTGGGCCGGCTCGTGGGCGCCGAGCAGGATGCTCAGGAACTGGCGGCGAAGCTCCAGGCCGACCTCGACCGAGCGCGGACCCGGTCTGCGGCGCTTGCCTCGCGCCCGCGCGTATACTTCGAGGAGTGGCCCGACCCGACCATCACGGGGATCCGGTGGGTCTCGGAGCTGATCGAGATCGCCGGGGGCCAGGACATCTTCGCCGACCTTAGTCGCGGTGAGCTGGCCAGTGAGCGCATCATCGATCCGCAGATCGTAGTCGAACGCGAGCCCGACATAGTGTTGGCGAGCTGGTGTGGAAAGCCGTTCGACCGGACCGCCTTCGAAGCGCGGCCGGGGTATCACGCGTTGCCTGCCGTTCGAGCGGGTCGCGTTTACGAACTCGATCCCGCCATCATCCTTCAGCCAGGACCCGCTGCTGTGTTGGCAGGCTTGCCGGAACTGCAACGACTATTGGGATAGGCTCCGCACCGGTGCTCAATGGAAGCAGGTGCCCCGACAACCCCCGAGGAAGATGCGGCCGTGCTTCGGAGAATGCGCGTGGGGTGGTTCGACGGCCCCGCGCCGCGGTACTGGCTGACGCGCTTCGTCTACCTGCGGGGCTTGGGGTTCATCCACACGGTGGCATTCGCGGTCCTGCTCGACCAGATGGGTGCACTCATCGGATCGGAGGGGCTGCTACCAGCAAGCAACTTTCTCTCTCGGATCGGTCGCTCCACGGACTTCGTCCAGTGGCCCACCCTCTTCTGGCTAGATGCCTCCGACCCCATGCTGCATGGGTCCGCCTGGATCGGAATGGGGCTTGCGATCGCTCTCATGCTCGGGGTCGACAATGGTCTACTCATGCTGGGGCTGTGGGCGATTTACCTTTCGTTTTGTCACGTGGGGCAGGTCTTCTGGGGATACGGCTGGGAGATCCTGCTCCTGGAAGCCACCTTCCTGGGTGCGTTCCTGTGCCCAGTGCGAACGCTGCGCCCCATGCCAGCAGCACACGTCCCGCCCCCACCCGTCATATGGATGATCCGATGGCTGGTATTTCGGGTGATGTTCGGGGCCGGCATGATCAAGATTCGAGGCGATGCATGCTGGACCGAGCTCACCTGTCTCGCGTTTCACTACGAAACGCAACCGATTCCACACCCCCTGAGCTGGCTCTTGCACCAGGCCCCGATGTGGTTCCACAAGGCCGGTGCATTGTTCAACCACTTCGTCGAGCTCGTGGTTCCATGGTTCGTATTCGGACCACGACGCCTGCGGCACTTCGCGGGAGCTTTTTTGGTCGCCTTTCAGCTGCTTCTGATCCTGAGCGGCAACCTCTCGTTTCTCAACTGGCTAACCCTGGTGGTGTGCCTATCGTGCTTCGACGACGGGTGGCTCCGGCACCTGCTGCCCCAATTCCTGTCCACGGTCGCGGACGGTCGCGAAGGCCGGTGGCGTGCGAGTCGAGCGCAGCGCGTGGTCCTTTCAGGCCTCGGCTTGCTGGTCGGACTCTTGAGCCTGGATCCGATCGCCAACATGCTGTCACCGCGCCAGGCCATGAACACTTCCTTTGAACCGCTGCACCTCGTCAACAGCTACGGCGCCTTCGGATCGGTGGGCGCGACCCGCCACGAGGTGGTGTTGCAGGGAACCCTCAGCGAGCACCCCGACGACAAGGCAACCTGGTACGACTACGAGTTCCCCTGCAAACCGGGCAACGTCGAGCGGCGGCCGTGCCTGGTGACGCCGTATCACTATCGACTGGACTGGCAGATGTGGTTTGCAGCCCTTGGTGACTACAGCCAGCAGCCATGGATTCTCAATCTGAGCTACAAGCTGCTCCGCGCAGACCCCGGTGCCCTGAGCCTGCTGGCATATGACCCATTCCACGGACAACGACCACGGTTCGTGCGCGCAGAGCTCTACCGGTATCGTTTCACGCGTCTCCATGAGGACACGGATGCCTGGTGGCAACGGGAGCGCATCGGTACCTACCTCACGCCCCTGTCACTGGAGCGCGAGTCGTTCATGAAAGCCGTGAGAGACCACGGCTGGCGCTAGCGACCTTGTCCAGGCGCATCCAATCAAGGTAACGCGATCAAACCTGACTCAAACGTCCACAAAACGCTGACTCAAGGTCGCTCCGTAAGCAGGTTGAACACGTCGGCGTCGAACTGGTGGACGCCGTAGCGACCCGCCGCGACCGTAATCTGATCGGACGTGAACAGGATCTGCTCCGGCCAACCGGACACGGGGAAGTGGGCCTGCGCATAGGGCGCACTCGGATCTTCAAGGTTGAAGAGCATCATCCCGCCGGGCACCGAGTAGAGTACCCGGCCGCCGTACGCTGCTTCCAGCGACGAGTAGCGTTCGCTTTCGAGCTCGCCGAGCTGCTCGAGTCCGCGCTGCGAAAAGACCGTGAGCCGATCGGACGGGGGTTCGAACGGGAACAGCGAGGGAAACGGCCCGCGATTGCCGAACGGGAAGGGAACGCCAATGGGAGGGAAGGCGCCAGCATTGAATGCCTCGCGATGGCTGACCAGCAGCCGATCGCCATCCGCCAAGACCTCGACCACGTCACGCCCCTCAAAGCTGTGCGAAGCAGCGAGCACCGCCTCATCACCGACAAGGGTCAACTCGTGAAGATAGCTCTCGGCTCGCTCGTCACCCCAGCGGATGTCGCGCGTGTACAGGCGATCCTCCTCGATGGCGATAAGCTCACCGGGGATGTTGACGGAGCCGCCGACGACGGGCAACGCCGGGTCCGAAAAGTCGAGCTCCTTGAAGTGATAGGACACGTGTGGACGGGCGTCGCCCGTCACCGTGGTCGGAGTTCGATACGTATAATAGAGCGACTGGCCATCCGGAAGCACACGCGTGGATTCCTCCGCCTGGGGCATCTCGAGCATGTCGCCAAACCGTGGGTCCGCGAGGTCGCGTACGTCGAGGGCCTTGAACTTGTAGGTCGTCCAATAGCGTTCCCGGGGATGCTCCCAGCACTCATCGTACCGGTACGGAATGTCCTCCAGATCGATCGGTTCGCAGGCGCTCTCAAGCTCGCCCAGGGAGCAGACCTGGAACTCGCCCCTGCACACCTCGGGACCATCGTCGATCGTCGTGCAGGAGCGATAACCTTCGATGTAGGCATCGCAGCTGTCTTCGAAGGAACCACAATCGTTGATCGGGCTGGTCGAGCAGGTCCGCTCGACTCCGATCGTCTCCTGGTGCTGGTCCGCCACCGTGAACACAACCGCTTCACCGAGCGCGAAGATTCCGTCGACCTGATTGCCAGAAAACCAGGCAGGCCCGACTCCGCAACCGATGAAGTCGCCGCCGCCAAAATAGGGGTTCCCGCCGAAGTTGACGTAGGAAGGTGAGAGATCGTCCGTTTTCGCGCGGCCCGCGGGCATGGGTGTCGTGGGATCGCTCAGGTCATACAGCGCGACCTCGGTGGTGTACGTACAGGGCCAGTCCTCACACGTATCCATCCGATAGGAGATGGCGGCCAGCGCATCTCCCGCCTTGAGCAAGCGCGCGTCGAAGGGGACTTCGAAGCTAGCGATCACGTCGGTGCTGTTGGGATCGGCCCAGATCGGAACAAGGTCGACCCTGGCCATCGGAATGGCTTCGTCCGGAGATCCGTCGCCTAGCTCGAAATCGTAGTAGTAGTTCTGAGCGGGTCGCTGGAGGCGGGCCAGGTAGTCGCCGAAGACCAGCACGCGCCCATAATCCGGGGCCAGGTCAAGCGACCCGAGCTGCTCGGGCGCATCCGGATCTGTGTGGTCGAACAGCGCCAGCTTCTGCTCCGAGAGATTGGCGGTCACGCTCTCGCTGGCGGGGAAGCTCCGCCGCACCTCCGAGTCGTGCTCCATGGCTGCTCGGGCGGTGACGGTCGTGTCAGAAAACGTGAAGATCTGGACGCCGGACACGTAGCGACCGGGCCCGTCTGCGCCCGGAGCCATGTACCCGGAGAACGGCAACAGGACCATCCCGGTCTCCTCTGTGCCATCCGGCGACGCTACAGAGACCACATTCTCCAGTACGCTGAACGCTCGGTGGTCGAAGTTCGCCTCGGACCAGGACCACTGCAATGAACCCGCCTGCGCACGGGCCAGCAGGGGCTCGGGATTGGCGAGGTCAGTGATGTCGTAGAGACTCACCGCGGGGGTTTGTCCCCCACCCTCGTCATTGCTTCCGATGCCGATCAGCCGCGTCTGACTCGCAACGGCCCGAAAGAAATCGTTCCAGCCGGAAACGACATACTCGCTCTTCTCTTCACAGTGCCCATCGGCGCCGATCTCAAAGGCATGGAACGGATCGACGCGCCGATAGGTGACGAAGAAAGCCTTGTTCTGCAGGAAGAGCGTGGCGTAGAGGTCCTGACCGTCGCCGAATGCGCACGCATCGATCGGCGCAAGGTTCGCGATATCGTGGGCATCAAAGGTTTCGACCACGTTGGTTTGGGCTCGCTCCCAGTTGGTCGACACCACCCGCAAGATGCCTTCGTGCAGGTCCATGTTGAACTGATTGCGGATGTAACCGTTGACCCGCACGGTTCCGCCGAGCCGCATGCTGCCATCGGCATGACCGATGTCGACAAGCGACACCTGATTGCGGTCCTCGTCACGCCGCCAGTCCTGGGTCGCGACCAGCAGCGCTTCTGGCGTCGCCTGGATGTCCTGAACGTACCCCCCCAAGTCGAGCTGGTCGCGCTGCTCGAACCCGTCCCCGGTGACGTCGTAGCTGGTCACGACCGTGCTCTCGACCCATTCGTAGTAGCCCACCGGGCCCTCCTCGCCAGGCTCTGCCAACCCGGCGTCCGCTTCGATGGCTCCCGGGTCGAGCTCCCCTTCAAGCTCCCCTTCAAGCTCCTCCCCGCCATCGCCTTCCACGAACCGTTCCTCGCCAAAGGACGAGACCACATACAGCGCCGCCGCTGGCCCGTCGGTCACCATGCGGCTCTTGCGAACCCGGCCAGGTATGAACAGGCTGTCTAGCAATTGCGGGTCGGTCGGTTCACTCAGGTCGATCGAGAGCAACAGCCCGCCCTCCTTGCGCTCCACGGTGACCTCCCCCGGGCTCCCGTAGTAGCCGCTCCAGCCGTTGAGCAACACGAAGGCACGACCGTCGCGAACGTAGATCTCCTCGGGCCGTCCCTGCACGGAATAGGCCCCGACCACCGCAGGCGCATCGGGATCGGAGACGTCGATCACCTGCAAGCCTCGATAGCGGTTGAGATTGAGGATCATTCCACTGTCGAGTACCCGGTAGATATCCCCTTCCACCACCGCCGCCTGAGCGGTGCGGCCGCTGTTCTCCATCGCAAGGTCCTCATCGAAGCCAAGGTCGCTGGGGCTGAAATCCGGCGCCTGGGGCTCAGCCGCCTGCATCGCTCCCGGGGCACCGGCGGCAAGCGATCCCGCACCGCTAGCCCCCGCGGTCGCGACCCCAACCGCGCCCGCCCGGGCATCGGCCGACACATATCGTTCGTTCGCCACGGTGGCCGGCGGCACAGCCTCGGGCTCCGGCCGGTCGCGCCACCACCACCATGGGCGTGCTCGCTGCCGACCGAGGTCGGCCCCGGACTCCCCCTGTCGTTCGTCGTCCCCACGCCCTCCGTCCTCGTTGTCGGTCCCGACGAGCACGGCACCGGCGAGTACACCCACTAGCAGCGTCCGCAGCAGCAAAGTAACCATGGTTCGCCTCTCCTTCGTTGCGCGTTCCCGTGGCAGATCCGATCGCGATGCACCGGACACGCAACGCTCCAAGGGGCAAGCAGCGTGCCATTCCCATGGGGGTGTGCGAAATCAGTGTGGCCGCCGTCAGCGGCCCTGCTTTGTGCCAGCGTGTGCCAAGCGCGAGCGTCGTGGTCCCAACCAAACGATCTGCCGATCGTATGTTGCGCGCTCACCAGGCACGTTCACCAGGCACGTTCACCTATCCTCCGTTGGGTACGTTCATTGGCTACGCCGTTGAACTGGCGCAAGCCAAGCGATGGACAGTGCGATCGCGCACGATGTTACCATTCACCAACCCGGGGGGCTGTCTTGATGATGGATGCCGGCTAGCATGTGCCCCATGGCGACGGCCGCAGAGCACGTGGCGTTGCGTTTCAACGACGCAATCAACCAACGCGACCTTGAGCGGCTTGTCGACCTCATGACCGACGACCATCTGTTCGTCGATGCCGCAGGGGGCACCACCCGCGGGAAGGAAGCGATGCGTGCAGCCTGGAAGAGCTTCTTCGAAGCCTTTCCGGACTACCAGAACGCCTTCGCACGAAGCCACGCCTGCGGTGAGACCATCCTCTTCTGGGGTCAGTCGGAGTGCGCGGAACCCGACCTTTCGGGCGCGGCGATATGGCGGGCGGTTGTCCGTGGCCACCAAGTGGCGGAATGGCACGTATACGAGGACACCCCGCAAACACGCAGCGACATTGCGCGGATCGTTCCCGAGTCCGAACCCCCGTGATACCCAGCGACCCCAAAAAGGGGAGTATTGACTGGCGCGATGCCGGCGGCCTGGGTAGGCGCACCGCTGCGGCATCCGTCCAACCGGGACACATGTCCCGGGAAGACTGGGTCACGGATTGCACGAACGCCCCCTAACTATCCGAAACAAAAGGAAGATCTACAAGAGAACAAAAAGATTGCGGGCAGATGCCAATAAATTGCGGGCAGGTGCCAATAAGCAGGTAGATGCTTTGCACGGGATGGGTCTGTTCCGTACGACGCTTTGCAAAGAGGACCGGCGCGCCCGGGTCCCGCTATCCTAGCCCACCGAATGACGTCTAGATGCCACACACCCTTCACGCAGCGGTCGCTATTCGGGGAAGTGGGGCGTTCCACGCAACGCCTCCGGAATCTCTTCCACCGCCCGCACCACCGGCTCGAGCCCACGTTTGTCGGACATCACGAACACGAAGGTCATCTGCTGCTTCTTGAAGTTCTTGTCGTGGGCGGTGACCCGGCCGCCTGCCCGACCGATCGCCTGCCGGTACGCGTCAGCCGCCGCACCCATCTCCGGCAGCGCCAGCCCACCTACTACGAGTTCCTGCAAGGGCGAGCGCTCCTGCACGTAGATCATGACCCAGAAGTAGGCGGTCGCGAACACCCCCACGAGTTCGAGACCAAGCCCCCAACACAGACCGATCAGGCTCGCGATGATCGCGTGCCCGGTGTGTTTCGAGAGCCCGACATCGGTGCGAAAGCGCAAGAGCCCACCGATGCCGAAGATGACGAACGCCATGGACGGCGTCGTCGCGCACACGATCGCGATCAAAGCGCCCACGGCGGAGTACACGAGCAGCGTCTTACGAAGCTCAAGGTCTTCGACGCGCATGGGTCGTCCCCTGTAGACGGGGTGATAGCCAAGCAATGCCCCGCTGGTAGTCGCGAGCAGAAAGATCGTGGCATAGCGCAGCCAGCTGTGGAGATCACTGAACGCTGCCCAGCCAGGTCCGAGGGCGAGCGCGCCGGACGAGAAAGGCTCCATGGCGGCGCATCCTATCACGCCAAGCACGAACGCCTATCACGCAGAGCCGCAACGCGCGTGCGCGGCTGGGTATGCGCCTCGGTGCTCCCCCGGGTACTGGCCGGGATACTGGCCGGCGTGCTCGCCTCGCTGTCAGTGCCCGTGGCAGCCCAGTCGGCACCGACGGCGGCACCGACGGCGACCCCGACCCCCGCAGATGCACCCAAAGACCCTGCCGACGCCGAGGTGGAGTCAGCACCCACGGCAGCCC
>JAPPOR010000696.1 GCA_028817905.1 Myxococcales bacterium | reverse complement strand
ACCGCAACCTGGCGGCGGACATCGGGGTGTACGGCATCATCAGCGGTGCCGAGCCGACGCCGCACTCGCCGGTCCCGGATCTGACCATCGACCTGACGGCCCCCGGACGGGCCTACGACAACCTCGGCCAGCGCATCTTCTTCGGAACCGGGCAGGTCGTGGACTGCGCTGTCGACTTCGCCGGCATCCCGACCGAGGTCCCCTCGGCAGGGCAGGAACGCTGGCTCGGCATCTTCCTCAAGTTCGACCGGCTGCTCTCCGACCCGCGGACCGACGGCAACTCCCAGCAGGTGTTCTTCCGCCGCGACGAGACCTTCGAGATCGTCGTGCGTCAGGCGCCTCCGGGGCCCATCGGAGCCGCGGCCAAGGTGCCGCTGCAGCCGGATGAGCTGCTCATCTGCGATGTGCGGCGGGGTAACGGCCAGACCCAGATCCTCGCTCCGGACATCGACACCGTACGTCGCCAGGCTTTCATCTTCGCCGAGGGTGACGCGGTCCAGGTGGTGAGCGGGGGCTGGACGACGCTTCAGCCCGCCGTCGACACGGTGCAGTCCTCGCTCGACGAGGTCGACGCGGAGGTCACCGATCACTTCACCGGCACCGCTCGCCGGCACTCTGCGGGCGACATCGACATCCCCGCGCACGGCTTCGTTTCGGCCACCGACGTCGAGGGTGCCATCCACGAGCTCGTCGACGACCTCTCGTCCACGGCCTCCGGAACGCCCGGCGCGCAGAAGGTCGGTGCCGATGCCGCTCCCGGCACGCCACACGCGCTCGCGGCGGGCAACGTCGACGGGCAGCTCTCACAGCTGCTCGCCTGGCTGAACGCACACGTTGGGGCGGCGGCAGGTGCCCACAACGCGAGCGCCATCGCGGCCGTCGCCCACAGCTACATCGCGGGCACGAGCGTTCAGGCGCAGCTCCAGGAGATCGTCACCGACCTCGGCTCGCAAGCGCCGGGCTCTGCGGGCTCATCCCGCGTCGGGGCGGATGCCGTCTCCGGGAGCCCGCATGCGCTGACGGCGGGGACGGTCGACAGCCAGCTCGCGGACCTGCTCGGCGACGTCAACGACCACCTCAACGACCCGAGCGGTGCCCACCAGGCATCGGCCATCTCGGTGACTGACGCTGGCGCCAACCTGACCGCGACGAACGTAGAGGCCGCGCTCGCCGAAATCCTCGACGCATTCGAGGACGACCACTACCGCGGCAACGAGGGCAACGCCGGCTACCACCGGACCATTCGTCAGCCGAACCTCGGAGGTACCAAGGCGCTGCTCTGGGACGCACTGGGTGTCGGCTCGGTCTCCGGGCACCTTCGAGTCTACGCCGACACAGCGTCCATCTGGTTCACGATCAACGCGTCGTGGGATGGAACCCAGTGGGTACGTGACTCCACCAGTTACTTCTCCGGGGGCTTCCGCTTTTCGCGTTCGGAGATCGAGTTCCTCCACGAGAACAGCTTCGACCCGACCTTCACCAGCTGGACACGCACGTGGACGCTGCCCATGTCGTCCACGACCAACTCGGCCTTCGAGACCAGCGGCACGATTCAAGAGATCGGTCGGATTGGAATGGAGGGCACGAACACCTACAACGCCACGCGCTCCACCGCGCTCGGCGGTTCGGTGACCTTCCGCAGTCGCTTCCCGGCCACTCCGTCCTCGGTCACGTTCAGTCTTCTGGACGCGAGCAGCGGCTGGTCGGGAACACCCAGCCCGTACTTCATCGACCGCGACGGGTTCGGTTACTACGACTACCAGACAGTCTCCGGCAACACGACCATCTGGTGGTTCGGCAAATACACGGCGGTCGCATGAGGAGATGCCATGCCCGTCCGTGAAATCTTCGTCGACCGCATCGAGCAGGAGTGCATCCCCTGCGGGGACATCCACGATGTTCTGTTCACCGCGTTCACCGTTGGCGTGAGGCGCGAGACGCAGATCAACGGCAAGTTCATGCAGCTGCCGCCGTGCCCCGTCTGCGGTGCCGTGGAGTTCCTGGTCGCATCGCCCGACGACGAGCCCGAGTACCCGTCGCAGGGCAGCTTCGGGCACAAGCACAAGCTGCTGGTCGACAAGCTCCACGGCCAGATGGTTCGCGCCGGCCGACTGTTGAACGAGCTCGACCCGGCGACCCTCCTCAACAAAGAGCCCACCGACGAGACGATGCAGCAGTGGTTCCCGGGCGGGATGAAGCTGCAACGCCCGAAGAAGAACGACCAGCAGGGAGGCGGCCAGTGACCGAGGCCGTCGATGCGCTCATCGTGGCTGGGGCGGACGTTGCTGCGCCAGCAGGTCTGTGCGTCCGCAACTACCGCGACCCGGAGGTCACGCGCTTCGCTGGCCGAGACCGCAGTGGCCGCCAGGTGAACGAGCTCATCCTCCACGAGACCGTCACGCGCAGCGTCGACTCCACGGTTAAGGTGCTGCTCAAGCGCAAGCTCGGCGTGCAGCTAATCGTTGGGCCGGACGGCGAGGTCACGCAGCACGGCGACCTCGCCCACGACAGGCTCGCCCATGCGGGCGGGCACAACGGACCGTCCGTCGGCATCGAGGTCGTGAACCCGTACTACCCGAAGTACGCGAGCGCGAAGCTCCCCTGGA
>JAPPOR010000479.1 GCA_028817905.1 Myxococcales bacterium | reverse complement strand
GTGTGCGGCCTCTCGAGTGGCGCAACCGCCGATGGGCGCCGCGAACCATACGGCGTGTTACCTCCGTCATCCCGCCCCCTATTTAGCTCAAAAGCTGCACGGGGCTGTCTGCTCTGCACGTCGCGAGCGGACGGCGCGTGGGAAGCCGTTGTGGGGGACTCGGGCACGTCCGGAACATCACGGTTGGCGGACTGCAGGTGTGACGCTTTCCTGTGCCTAGGTCATCGTCAGCCTCGCAAGCTGCAGGAGGTTGGCGGCCAAGACCGAGCCCCAGGTGTAGGCCCTGAAGGACCTCAATCCGCTCCAGCTGCAGCGGGCCAGTTTGAAGCTGCGCTTAAGCCAGGAAATCGTGGCTTCGACGGCGGCGCGCAACCGCTGCAACGTGCGATGGGTTGCCTCGCCGGCTACCGAGCGCAGGACGTCGATGGCGCTGTTCTTTGCGAACGCTACGTAGCTAGTGGGATTGCGCTGGTCGCTGTTCGGCGTTGGGTTCGGGTACGGGCGAGCCCGGGTGCGGAGTCGAAGTCGGCGAGGGTTGCCGGGGAGGCCGAACCTGTCGCGGGGCTGGCGAAGGGGAGGTGCCGTGGGTTCGACCCGTAACCGGGGTCGTCGGTGGAACGCCAGCGTGTACGGGCCCCGACTGATCTCGCGTCGACAGCGCTCGCAGTAGCTCCTGGTGGCGGAGCTCTTCGATGCGCGCTCGGCGTTCTGCCGCCTCGAGACGCGCCTGTCGGCACTCGTCGGTAACGGTCAAGCCGTAGATGGAAGCGACGCTCGCAACGGCGAATGCGCCTAGCCCAGCAGCGACGGGCAGAACCTCTTCTGCATTGTCTATCTTGCCGTTTGCGACCGCGAACCCAGCCATCGTGCCGCCAAAGGCAGCACTGACGCCGAACAGCGCATCTTCAACCGGTATGGTGTCCTCCGTTGTGCAGTCGAAGGCAACCAGCTGTGCGTGGTTTTCGGGTGGGCCGTGAACAGCAGCGAATGAACACCCGAATCCGAGCAGCAAGAGGCATGGAAGAACCGTGAGTGCCATCCAGCGCATCGTCTGAGCATACTACCCGCGGGTCGCGAGGCTCCATCGAAACTCCTGTCGGCTTGGTGGCCTCGAGTCAGGTTCCCTTCAGTGATCACCTACGAGGCTCGCCTTGAGCGTTTTTCCGAGCGGGTTGGGTGCAACACCCGGGCGGCGGGACAAAGGCTCGTGAGGACTACGAGTCGCCTGTTGTGTGTTGCCGCCGCCATGTCGATAGCCGACCCCCTGGTCGCCGCCGCGGGTTCCGCGCTACACTATGCTTGTAGTAGTTGTGCCGCGCTATCTGGTCACGTACACCGACCGCGACGGAACTCCACAGACCTGTCGCGAGGAAGCTCCAAGTGCTCGGGAGCTGGCCTTCCGCTTGCACGCCGAAGGCATCCAGGATGTGCAGTTTCACGACGACGACATCTCGGCGCAGGCGAAGGACGTCGAGCCGTGGCGACGCAACCTCGCCAGTCCGCGGCAGGAATATGAGCATGAGAGCCGACCCGCGGCCCGCACACCGGTGTTCTGGTGGTCATGGGGAACGGCCGCCGCCTGCCTGGGTTGCTGCTTGCTCTGGTGGGGCGCGCGTCAGCCTGGGCCGCTTCTGTTCCTTGTGGGCTTGGCTGGCGGGGGCGCTGTGATCTACACGTCGGCCGCCTCCTTTGCGATGGCGGTTTTCGGGGCCTTGCGTCGAGCCAAGACGTGGCACCGATGGGATGAGTTCGAAAAGCATATCGTGCGTCTCGAGCGCCTGAACCGTTTCTTGGGAATCAAGATCGTCGCCCACGAGCTGGTCCTATATCGAGCTGTGCTGCTCTCGGCCCGTGGTAGGTTCGACGAGGCGTTGGAGCGCTTCGAGTCCCTACAGGCCAGCACGGGATGGGATAGAAGTACTTATCTGGCACGGCTTTCCGACCTATACGCGGTGCGGCACGACACGCAGGGTGAGCTGGAACGGCTCCAGGAGGCCTACGAAGCGTCTGGGCCCGATTCGCCGGTGTACATCGACTATGCGCGCGCCCTAGCTGCGGCCGAACGACCCGATGAGGCCGAGCGGGTCCTGGGCAGTCGCGAGCCAGTGGCCATGACGCTTCCGGCCCGCGTCTTCATCGGTTGGGCCGGGGCCCTGGTGTCGCTTGCGCGGGGGCACCATTTGGATGCGGCTCGGTGCTTCGAGGATCTCATCCGTCAAGTAGATGCCATCTACGACCCTGCCGTATGGGAGGGGCCCAGGCTGGACATGCAAGCCCACCTGGGAATCGCTTTGGCCCTCGCGGGGGATGATGCGCGCGCTCGAGCTGAGCTCGAGGCGGCCATCTCCTATGTGCGCGCGGCTGGTCATCCGCACCTCCTAGCGAGATGCGAAAAAGCGCTCGAGGGACGAGCACGCTAGCCCGCCAGAACTGGTCGTGGCCACTACCAGCGGAGCGGCAGCGTCCGGCGACCGCATCGATCCGGTTTATGGCAACGGTCCAACCCGGCCCAGCCGTGGCACGGAGGCTCGCACCCGGTTTCCTCCAATCGGGGCCGCTGGAATGGGTGGGCGCTCCTGTCGGAGCTACTCAGGCCAGCAAGCCGACCGC
>JAPPOR010000267.1 GCA_028817905.1 Myxococcales bacterium | reverse complement strand
GCATCTGATCGCTGGCGAACGACGCCCCCAGGCCCTCTCCAAGATGCTTGAGCAGCTTGACCGAGCTTTGCATCGCCTCTCCTCGCCGCCGGCCATTCACACCGGTAGCCCGCCGTCTTGCCATGGCACTCACCGTGGTTCGCACGGGAACGCCGGGATCCTCGAGGTCGCGGCCACTTGCCGGATGTTATTGGTGGCTGCGGGCTTGATCAAGCCGCAGCCGCCTCGATAGGCGCGTCAACGCGGGCCTGACTCCTCAGGGCGCCTGAGGGCCCACCCGCTCGGCTGGCGCCGCGTCCTGAGCTGTCCAGGGACGGCAAAACGAGGAAATCAGAATTTTCCGGTCACCCGGGCATAGAACATACGTCCCCGGGGGTCGTGGATGCCAACATCGTAGCCCAGCCCGCTCTCTGCGCCGGGGGGTGGCTCATCCAGCAGATTGATCACGCCGAGCGCGACCTGCGTCTGCCAAGATGCATCGCCAAACAGGAAACCGTAGTTCAAGTCGAATACGGTCCATGCGGGGATCTCCTCGCCGTCTTCGATCGCCAGCGTACCCGGGGACTCGCCGCCGGCGAGCTCTTGGGCAAGACCGTACTTCTCGATCGTGGACTCGCTGTCGTCGAAGTACCCGCCCACAAAACGCATCGTCGCGCCGACCATGTGCCCGCCGAAGAACCAGCGGAGCGGTACGGACATGCGCAGCTGGGGCATCGGAGGCGCAAAGTTCTCCAGGTTGCGATAGCCCGCGGCCTCGTATTCGGCCGTCAGGTTGGAGTAGTCGAGCGAGCCATCATCCTTGAAGCTCGGCAACTCGCCGCCCGGGCGGTAGTACTCGCGCAGGGCCCGCGGACTCCTGATCAGGAACGAGTTGATGTAGCGCCCGCGAAGGCCCAGCGAGAATGTCCCCATATCCCCGAGTCCGCGCCGCTGGGTGTCAAGCGCGTAGCTGATGCTGCCATCGATGCCGCTCGTGTCGACCTCCGCCAGGTTGTCGAAAGGGCTCTCGACGTGATTGAAGAGGCGCGGATCGACGAACTTCAACTCGGCGCAGTCGCGCGACACGGACTTGTATAGAAGGTCACAGTCACGCACCAGGGTCTGGGAGTTGTCTGCGCTGATCACGTCCTTGGCCATCGTGAGCCAGAAATCCGCACCCACGTGGAAGCCGAGGTGATCCCACTGCACCCCACCGCTCAAGGTCGTGAACTTCTCGAAGTCGAGGTTGGGGTTGCCAACAACCTGGTGGGGGACGAAATGGAGATCGGCGTCGAACTCCACCGTTCGGAACGACGTGAACGTCCCGTATTGCTGGAGCAGGCTGGGCGCTCGATGCCCGAGACCCACGTGACCGCGCACCAGCAGCCATTCGAGTGCCGGCAGCGACCCGCTGGCAAATGGTCGAAGCGCCAGCCCCCCCATGGGGCTGATGGCGGTGCCCACGTTCTCGAAATGCTCGACACGGCCGGCCCCCTGAACCTCCAGCAGGCCATCCATGAGTCCCATGCGCATTTCCGCGAAGGCGGCACCGATGTTGCGGCCGACCGGCTCCACATCCGGGGCTCCGAACAGAAACGCATAGCGACGCTGGTTGAACGCGGCATCGAAGTCGATCGCCAGGGTCTCTCGGCGAAACTGACCACCGAGCGCCAGGGCGACGCGCCCGCCGTCAAATTCCGCCAGGTTGCCACTGAGCATCAGATCGGCCGTCGCCAGCGAGCGGCGCTCCAGGGTGACGTGCTGGCCGGTCAGGCGGTCGACCACCTGCTTGGTGTTGGGGGTGCCGGCAAGCTCGTACACGCCGTCCTGATCCGGATCGAGCGCGGCGGGGCATTCCTCCGGATTGACCGCCGGGTCGCAGATGTAGCCGCCGTCCTGGAGACCAAAGCCTTCCATCTGGCTGTCCGCTTCGCTGTCGGTGTTGATGAAGCCGCGATCGTTGGGCACGTTGCCATTCGACAGGTTGAGCGGGTCGACGGCCACGTTGTTCGCGACCGAGCTATAGAACGGATTGTAGCAGCCCGCCTCCTGCCGGTCCTTGATGGTCGACGGGATGGTCTCCAGGTACGTCTCCGAGGCGACATCCATGTCCACCGTCGAGCCCACGCAGCTGTTGAGCGCGTCTCCGAGCCTGTCCAACAGGACATCGGGCACGCGCGAGATCTTCTGGGTTTCGCTGTAAACGCCTGCGAGTTCCCAGTCCCAGGACTCAAGGACCGAACCCGCACCGAGCTCTTCCATGTCGCCCTTGAGCCCCAGTACACCGCGGAAGGTGTCTACCCGACGCTCCTGCACATTGGCACCGGCGTGCAGCGGCAGCGGTGTGCCCACCAGGAAGAAGTCGTTCGGCTCACGGGCGTCTACCGGCACGTTGTCAGCAATCGCGTACCCCTTGTACCGAATCGGGATGTCCGCGTGGGCCTTGGGCACGATAACGGGTTCGACGTTGGCCAGGTCCGGGCTGATGCGGCTGACCGGAAACGATGGCGGTGCGCGGTTGAGGTTCTCGTTGCGATAGTATCCAAGCTCGCCGAATCCCTCGACGTGATCGCTGAACGCGTGCCAGAAGGTGGCATACGTCTGCAGGCGCTCCTCTTCGAGAATCAAATCCTGGAACCGGGTCATGTCGTTGCCGCAGTAGGTGGCGGTTTCGCCGGCCTGCAGGCTGCCGTCCATGTTGCCGCGGCCGTCGAAGTCACCGCCCCTGTACTTGGCCTGGTAGTCCAGCGGAGAGGTGGGCAAGAGATCGATGGCGTTTCCGCCCGCACGCGTCATCGGCTCACCGAACAGGGGGATGCGAAGCTCCGTGCCGGTGGCGTCACCCGCCTGCGTGGCGGCGGCGCAGCCCGGGTCGCCGACCGGGTACTCCGTGAAGTTGAGCAGCGGCTGATAGCTGAGCGGATGGCTGACAATGCTCTCGTGGCGCTCGAGCCGTTCGCTGACCCAGTCCCGGTCGCTCGCAGCGAGCGGCTGACGATTGAAGTAGCTGACCATGACGTTCATGCCGGTCTTCTCATCGCCCGCACCGGTCGTCAGGGTCACATCGGCCTGGTGTTGGTCAAAGGAGCTTGTCACCAGCCCGCCCACGTCCAGCTCAACGCCATCGTAGTTCCGGTGGGTCACGAAGTTGACCACGCCACCGACCGCACCGTCGCCGTACAGGGCTGAGACGTTGCCTGTGGTCGTCTCGATACGGGAGATCAACGTGATGGGCAGTGCATCGAGATCGACCAGGTCAGCGCCGAACAGGTCCGCGAAGGGCGCGTTGACCATCCGCCGACCGTTGAGCAGGAAGACCGTCGGTTGCATTCGCAGACGCGAACGCAGCGCCACGAACGTGGCAGGCGCCCCGAGTCCCAACGCGGCGGCCGTGGCGGTCACCGAGATGCCCCCGGTGGCCCGGAACTGCTCGAGCGCCATGCGATCCGCGAACGTCGTGCGCAGAGGCCCGGCACCGAACATCGTGCCGTCTTCAAGCGTCAGGCGCGGTCCGCGAATATGGGAGCCGGCGATCCGGATGTCACCGTCGGCCTCGTCCTCCTCAGAGGCGGGGCCATCGACGGGTTCGCCACCGGCCGTCGGAGCCACACCGGCGCCGGACACCGAAAGGTCGACGCTCGCCGCAGCCGATGCCTCGGCCTCGGCCTCGGTGGAAGCCGTGTCAGCCTCCGGGGTGGACGTGTCCGCTTCGGTGCCTTCGTCTAACGCCGAGGCACTGTCCGCATCGGACGCGCTGTCCGTGTCCGTGAACGGATCGTCCGATCCCAGGGCACCCGTGCCAGCCTCATCGACTGAAGCACCAGCTTCCGCTTCGGAGCCCGTTGGGCTCTCTGCTTCGGGCACATCTTGCGCCTGCACCCACGACGCCGCGAGCAGACAACCCGCAACAACGACTACGAAAGACCCACGGCGCGTATGACTCATTGGATACACCCCAACTGACGAGAAACCCAACATGACCAATGGGGCCGGTGATTAGCCGACATGTTCCCACCCGGTCAAGGCCAGCTAGGGGTCATCCTTGATAGGAATAGCACCACCCTTGGTCGCAAACCGGCTGCCCCGTTGAGCACATCGGTCACTGCCAACACGGGCGGTCTACGGAAACGTTTGGGTGCACGCGTAGATGGTTTGCACGAGCGTAGGAAGCGGCATTGGGATGCATGCATACGGCGACTGTGATTTGCGCTTGCGCATTGCACGTAGCGGTTCCGCGTCTATGCGTGTCCGCGGTTCCAGCAGCGCCGGCTCGAGCTCGAACAGCGCGGGTGAGATCAGCAGGCGTACTGGCTTTGCTCCGAGCAGCCCAGCGCGCGTGGCCCCGAGTTCGCCTCGTTCTTGGCGCACAGGCGCTGGAAAGCAGGGACACTGCCTAGTACGACTCGAGCACATCCGACGCCCGCCTCGCTCGTCCCCGGTTTCCACAGCATCCGCGGCCTCTTCGAAAGGGATCCACCCTTCCTTGATCGGTCGCGGACGCTCTGAAAACCCCGCCCTGCGCGTTCCATCACGACGATAGTGACCAAGTCGTACCAGCCCGGATGACTCATACACTCGTGTGCGCCCGAGGACCGCCGCCAACCACTTGCCAATGCCGTCGCCCCGGTGCCACGGTGGGTCCACTGGTGAGCGCATCTTGAGCTTCGGCTTCACAGGGCTTGGAAGAGGACTCCCTGCAATCCAGTCCGTCTAGCGTTCGATGGGATCGAAACGCAAAACCCTGTTGTGGATCCCCTAGGCACCCAGGCGAGTACACCCAATTCCGGCAACGCCAGACGGACGCCCATGGCCAGAAAAGCAAAAAGGCACGTACTGCTCGCGGCCTGCTCAGGCCTCTAGGGCACTGTCGGGAGCGAGCTCGGCGTCCCGCCGTACTTCGCGCCGGCGCTCGCCAACGATCCGCCCATCACCGAACTCGATCACCCGTTGGGCTACCGCGGCGGCCCTTGGATCGTGGGTCACCATGATCACGGCACACCCCTCGTCCTTCGCAACCGCCTCGAGCAGCTGCAGCACCCCGGTGCCCGAATGCGAGTCGAGGTTGCCCGTTGGCTCGTCGGCGAGCAACACAGCCGGATGGGGCCCGAGAGCCCGCGCCACGGCCACGCGCTGCATCTCGCCGCCGCTCATCTCATCGGGCGTGTGCAGCACACGCTCCGCAAGACCCACACGCTCGAGCAGCTCGTCCGCGCGGCGCTCGGCTTCGGCCCGCGGAACTTGGGCCAACAGAAGGGGCAGGGCAACGTTTTCACGCGCCGTCAGCAGTGGCAGGAGGTTGAAGAACTGGAACACCAAGCCCACCTTTTGGCGGCGCAACCCCGTACGGCCCGCGTCATCCAGACTGGAGAGCGGGACCCCGTCGATGATCACGTCCCCTTGGTCGGGGCGGTCTAGAGCACCGAGCATGTTGAGCAGGGTCGATTTGCCGGAACCCGAAGGCCCCACAATCGCAACCAGCTCCCCGGCAGCCACCTGCAGCGATACCCCGCGGACGGCGCCGACTTCGATCCGGCCACGTCGATAGGTCTTCTGCAGTTCCCGTGCTTCAACGACGAACTCCATCGCGGCGGCGAAGCTAGCTCGGATTCGTCGGCAATGCGAGCCAATGCACGACGCGGGGGCAGGAGCCCCTCGGCGAAGGGGTCCGCCGCGGCCAAGGGTCGGGACACATCATGTGTTCGTGTTCCGGACGCGCCACGGATCCCAAAAGGTCCCACCAAGCTCAGAAAAAACCTCTAAATACTGGCATGGCAGGCAATCAGAGAGTGTGCACAGCAGGCCGCTCTAGGATAGAATTTGCACAAGTACACCGCAATTCCGCGGTCCAGAATGTTAGCCTTTCTCCACATCAGACATTGTGGGGAAACGCCCTCTGAAGTACACAAATGCGTGGGTGATGAGAGTTTCGATGGTGTGGATGATGTGGTCAGCAGTTTCCGTGAGCTTATGGACGCCGGTATGCCGCAGGGGCGGGAACAGCGTCTGACCGAGCGACATGCTCTATCGCTCGCACACCATGGATAGGGGCTCACGAGCCACCGGGCCGGACATCGCGCGGAAGCAAGGCGGGCGATGCACCGCAGGCGAAGGGGCGGTGACCCGGTCGTTTTGCCCTATAGCACGCAGGAAGCACGGGAACACGCCATGGGGCAATCGTCGTTGGGCACAGTGGAGGTTGAGAAATGCAGCGCGTAATCCAATCAGTACTCGGAACACGGTCCGCGACGGAGCCCGCAGAGACCCGCGTGGGGGACAGCATGGCTGACCGTGGCGAGCGCGAGGACTGGTATAAGCAGTACGGCCTGCGACACATGGCGATCATCCCCGATGGCAACCGGCGATGGGCGAATGAGCGCTCACTGCCTGCCAACGTGGGCCACTCGACCGGCCTGCTCAAGGTGCTCGCCAGCCTGGTGCGCGAACTGTCTCAGCGCGGTGTGCACACCATGACCGCTTGGGGCTTCTCCACCGAGAACTGGAAGCGGCAGCAGAGCGAGATCGACCACCTGATGAACATTTTTGCGGAGTTCTTCGAGAACCGCATGATGAAGTTGGCGCTGGAATACGACGCGCGCGTCATCCATTTGGGGCGCAAGGATCGCTTGCCCAAGTCACTGATCGACCTGCTGCACAGCGTGGAATCCAAGACCGCTCACCACAAGTCACACGTGTACAACGTGGCGCTCGACTACGGCGGAGAGGACGAACTGATGCGGGCCACCCAGCGGATGGCCGACGCGCTCATGTCGAATCCGGACGCAAGTCGAAATATCCGCGATTACCTGGATACCGCCGGTCAGCCCTACCCCAATCCCGACTTGCTCATGCGGTCCTCGGGCGAGACGCGCATGTCAGGATTCATGCCGATACAGACCGCCTACAGCGAGCTCTTCTTCATCGACCGACATTTTCCCGAGGTTGACCTCCCGCTGATGTACGAGATTGTAGAAGCCTTTGCCCAGCGCAAGCGGCGGTTCGGACAGTAGCCGTTCGAGACGCCGGATGACCCGGCGAGGAACGAGGCCATGGACACACGGGCGCCAGCCACGTCGGCACCCCAGGCGGACACCCGGACGGACATCGAGACGCCATCGCACCCGCCGGGCGTGCGGGCTCGACCGGGTCTGCGAGCCGGTGTGTGGGGCGCCACGGGGGCCACCGGGGGAGAGGTGCTGCGTCAATGCGTGGCCGACCCGCGCATCGGGGAGATTGTCGCGTTCACGCGCCGGCCCCTCAAGGACGATGCTCAGCTGCAGGAGCAGGTCCGCGTGGTCCACGTTGCGGACTTCCTGGATGTGACTCCACATCGGGAGGACCTGCGGAGCCTCGACGTGGTCTACTGGTGCCTGGGCGTGTCGCAGCTAGCCGAGCCCAAGGCGGACCGCTACCGTGTGATCACGCGTGACTACGCGATGGCGGTTGCCAAGGTACTCCACGAGGATCACCGGGAGATCACGTTCCACTTTGTCAGCGGCACGGGCGCTGCCCGCAACGGGCTTTCCCCCGTCATGTGGGGACGGGTAAAAGGCGAAGCGGAGAAGGCGCTCGCTGGCGTCGGATTGCACCGCCTCGTTGTTTGGCGGCCCACCTTCATCCATTCGGTGGCAAAGCGCGAGAAGCCGACCCACGGCGATCGCTTGGCGGAAGTGCTACACTTTCGAGCTATCCCGCTGCTCACGAACTCGACTGTGGATATCGCGCAAGGCATGTTGCACACGACCTTCGTCCCCGACGACCGGCGCGACCGGACCTACGGCCCCTGGGACATCGGGCGGTTGGGACGCGCCTACCGCAAGGCGGCCCAGAATGATCAGCTGAATGGTCAGCAGGATACTCAGGATAACCAGGATAAACGGGAGCCCTGACCATGGCGCTGCCTGCCTTCGGCGCACGCGCGACCGGGCCTCGGCTCGAACGCATGCAAGCATCGCCCCAGTGGCGAGACGGCCACTTCCACGATCCGGTTCCGCGCGGGGCCCCGAGCGTCTACGGGTACCTGCGCCGCCAAATCGGCTGGGCCGCCATTTCCGATTGGCTCTTCCGGGGCAGCAAACACCGCATACCCCATGAACCGGTGACCTACCTCGAACGCTCGAAAGAGGAGTTCGACGCGGAGCCCCGATCGGGTCTGCGGCTGACCTGGCTCGGGCACTCAACCATGCTGCTCGAACTCGATGGCGTGCGGCTGTTGACCGATCCGGTCTTGAATGCCTTCGCGGGCCCCATGCAGGTGATGGGCCAGCGCCGCTTCTTTCCTTCACCGATGGCGGTGGATGCGCTACCCGAAACGGACTTGGTGGTCCTTTCACACGACCACTACGACCACCTCGACTACCCGACCATCCTCGCGCTTGCCAAAACCCGGGCCAAGTTCATCGCCCCACTGGGCGTCGGTGCACACCTGGAAGCATGGGGCATCGAGCCTGCTCGTATTACCGAACTCGACTGGTGGGAAGAACACCGCTTTCGTGGTCTCACCTTGACCGCCACCCCAGCCAGGCATTTTTCCGGCCGGGGGGTGACGGACCTTGAGCACACGCTGTGGGCAGGGATCGCAATCGCGGGTTCGAAGCACCGCGTGTTCTACAGCGGCGACACCGCCATGTTTCCCGGCCTCACAGACATCGGGCGGCGGCTTGGTCCGTTCGACATAACCTTGATTGAGGCGGGCGCCTACAGTCGCCACTGGGCCGACATCCACCTGGGGCCGGAGCAGGCTGTCGATGCGCATCGCATGGTATTGGGCGATGTGATGGTGCCGGTACATTGGGGCCTCTTCGACCTGGCCATGCACGGCTGGACGGAGCCGATCGAGCGCGTTCTGGTAGCCGGGCAAAAGCACGGAACACGGGTGGCTACGCCCCGTCCGGGAGAGAGCTTCGAGTTGGATGGGCCGTTGCCGTCGCAGCGATGGTGGCCCGACCTCCCGTGGGAAACGGCCGAAGAGTCACCGATCGTATCCACCGGGATGGGCGAGACTGGGGTTGGACTCCTCGAGCTGGACGGAGTCGGGGAAGAATGACCAGGGCGGTCGCGCGCCCGCGGTCGAGCTAGCTGCATGAGTCACCCGGCCAGCGATAGGACGGTCCTGATTACCGGCGGCGGACGCGGGATTGGCTTCGAGTTGGCGAAGCTGTGCGCAGCGGACGGCGCGACCGTTGTGCTGGTCGATGTGTCCGAGGCGACACTCAACGGTGCGGTGGAAGAACTGCGGAAGCGCGGCGCGCGCGCCGAAGGCTTCGTGCACGACGTCACCGATCGCGACGGGTGCTACGCGCTTCGCCGCCGTGTAGAAGATGCGGTGGGTGACGTGGACGTCCTGGTCAACAACGCGGGCATCGTCCACAAGGGGGATTTTCTGGCCGGCGAGGATTCAGCCTGGGCCCATACGGTAGACGTGAACCTGAACGGCGTGATGTGGATGATGCACGCATTCATGCCTTCGATGGTGAAGCGCGGACGCGGACACGTGGTGAACGTGGCCTCGATCCTGGGCCTGGCACCTGCCGGCGGAGCCGCCGTGTACTGTGCCACCAAGCACGCGGTGATCGCGCTCACGGAGGCGGTTCGCTTTGAGCTGCTTGAACGGGGCTACCCCGGCGTACATCTAACCGCCGCCTGCCCTGGCTTCACAGACACGGGCATGTTCCGGGGCGTGCGGACTCCGCCCATGTTCCGGGCAGTCGCCCCTCGGGACACCGCGAAGGCGATCTATCGGGGTATGCGCCGGCGTTCGCGGGTCATACGCTACCCATACCGCTTCTACTTCCTCCCACAGTTCTACGCGCTTTGTCCCCATCCACTTTGGCGCGCGGCCACTCGGCTGCTGGGCGTACACCGCGCCATGGACAGCCATACGGCGAATCGCCTGACAGCAAGCGACGAGTAGCGCGAGTACGGGCACGGACCGTGCCCGTGCCCGTTGCGGGCACGGGCGCGCACATTGGGATCAGTCCATGCCCACGAATGACATGGTTGGGGCAGGCTCGATCCGTAGGGTCTGACCGACAGGTGGCGGTTCGATCTGATAGAGCCGCTCATCATCGTGGACAAAAACGCACAGCTCGGCTGAGTCCAGTGGGTGGGCGAAGCCGTAGGAGACCTCAGTCGGGCCCAAATCAGAGGTTCGTTTCACCTCGATCCAGTAGTCGGGATAGCGCCTTGCAAAGCCGGGCTGAAGCCGGCCCTCACTGCCACGCGGTACGGCCATCGGCCCGACGAGCGGACCGTCTTCGGCCCGCAGGGTCATGCTTGCCGGCCCGGTTCGCGACAGTTCGATCGCTGCGATGCCCGTGGGGATCATGGTCAACTGACGAAAATTCCGCGCCTCGAACCTGTCGACCATCCAGTAGCGGGCATACCAGGCCGATGCGCCCACCTGGCTGGCATCGATGAGGTACACGTCAGAGCCTGCGGAGCAGCGAACGGTGTCCGTATCCAGACCCGCCTCGCCGGCCTCCTCCAAACGGTCGACCACCGCCCACCAGCCCACGTGCACAACCGGATTCCCGATCAGCGCGCCGAACAACAGACCGTAGAACGGCAGCGCGCCGAACCGGGACAGGCGTGTGGACGCCGCTGACGCCTCATCAAAAGGCCACCGCAGCAGGCACGTCGCGATCACCGCCATCAGGGGGAAGCCGGCAACGGTAAGCGAGCGGCCACCCTGCATTCCGCTGATGCAGGGGGCAAGGCTCAAGAGCGATCCCACTCCGAGCCAGCGCAAGGTCTGCCTCAGCTCATCCGGCAGCTTGTGCCAGACGCGAGCCACCGCGACCGCCAGCATGCCCCCTGACAGCACGCTCACTGCCCCGACGAGCGGGCGAAGCGTCGGGTAGAGCCAAAACTCCGAAGGCAATCCGAGCACCAGTTCGCCCGTCAGCCCGAGTAGACGCTCGGGGGCAGCCCGTACGAAGGTCGCTGGATCGCCGAAGGGATCGAGATAGAGTGGATACTTGGGGGCGCCATAGCCGAGCGCCGAATGCACGCCCACGTATGCAAGCCCGGCGACAATAAAGCCACTCAGGCGCAACCAGCGACCCGGGGCCCGGGTGAACCACTCACGCGCGAGCAGGAACCCAAACGCGCCGAGAGCCATCTCACTGGATATGAGCGCAAGCGCCAGAAGGCCAAGGCCGAGCCACTCCTGCGCGAAGCGCCTCCGATCGCGACCCATCCAACCGTGATGAAGCCCCCAGACGGTTAGGCTGCCACCGACCAGCACGTGCCGGGCCGCGATCCACCCGGTCGACAAGCTGATGAAGCCGGAGGCGGCGACCAGAAGCAGTGCCAGGTTCGCGATGTCGCGCGGCAGACTGCGCAGCAGGATCCGACGCCAGCCGAACCACAGTACCATGAGCCAGAGCAGCGAGTGCAGATGGGTCAGCGCCGGTAGCTCCCAGAGGAACGCGTGATCGAGCCACAGCGTCCAGCTGCTGAGCGGACGCAGGAAGCACAGACCCGAGTCTTCGTAGTCCCACCAGCTCAGCAGGCTCGCATCGAGTCCTTCCCCCGGTCCGAGGCTAAAGCAGTAGAGCTCGCCGCCGCTGCGCGCGGCCGAGTCGTAGCTACCGCGCAACATGGTCTGCTGCTGCAGATCATCCAGCACGTGACCCAGACCCATGGTGGGCAGGGACAGCGCAAAAGCGAACAGCCACAAGCGCCGCGTGAACCGTTCACCAGCGAGGGCGCGACGTACCTGCGCGAGCCTACTCTGCATGCTTCAACCACGCCTTGAGCGGGACCAGCGCCGTCTCTGCTACGCCCGAATCTTCGCCCGCATCGATCATCCAGCGTGCGCGCCTTCGCACGGCCGCTGGTCTCCGCAGGGCTTTCGCTTCAGTCACAAACACAGCGAACTTCGACTCCTTCACCGAGGGCGCCGGGAAACAACTTGCACGATCGCCACGTGCTTCGGTGGTGGATAGGGGCCAGCTGAGCACGCAGCCGGGCCGACCACAGCCCTTCCGGGATTCGCCAGGGATCACGCTCCGGCATGCACGGTCCCGCCATACCACAAAATCAGTCGGCCCAAGGGTCTCCCCCGTGGCGCGATGACTGGTGCGAACAGGCAGGGTGCCTCCCCCTTTGCCGCAGGGTGCGTTCCGATGCTCCAGTACCAGGGAGGACGCACTCGGCCGGCCCTTTCATCAACGGCACGTCGGATCGCGCCGGCGGCACGTCTCGCCAGGCCCAGCCCGGCACTCTCCCTCTACGCCAGTGGGCAAGCGGTCGGGTGCCACGACGCCCGCTCGAGACCGATCCGCGTGCACGGATCCCCGTTTTCACGTGGGCCCGCGGCGCGCGTCTGGCTGACTGAACTCGCCATATTGTGTACATATTCGGCCGAAATTGCGGGCTCTATCGACCATCTAGATAGTGAACCATTCTAGGGCGCGCGTACTCCCGCACGGAAACGATGGAAAGAGCAGGCAGACCACGGTAGAGATTCGCCCCGTAGCCTTCACCTGTGCACGTCCGGACCCACTTGAACCGTGGGTAGCGACGGTCTACAGGGGTAGTCGGGTTGGTCCCAGAACGGAGCACCGGAGGCCGGTTGGGCTTGGGATGTGAACAACAGGTCTGGAAGGCTCGCGTATGCAAGCCAGGTGGCGCGACGTGGTGTCCGGTCTGGGCCAGAGAGCAAGTTGCGAGGAGACACGATGAAGAGCAGGTTGAGTTGGAAGCTATTGGTTCATGGCACGTTGATGGCCGTAGTAGCGCTTGGATGCGGGGGTGATGACTCTTCATCCGGCGGGGGCGCTGGCACCGGCAGCGAGACTGGCGCGTTGGAAGATCCCAATGTGGACTACAGCGCGCTGACCCTCATCTACTCGCCAATGTATTCCGCGTGGGATGGCGAGCACGTATTCCAGGTTCCGGTCTACGCGAATGGCGTCCAGACCGAGCCGGAGGATTGGACCGCAGATCCCCCCTCGGCCGTGTCCTTCGACTCCTGGCAGAGCGATGACGGTGCGGAGCGCGGCATCCTGGTCACGGTCCTCGAGCCAGAACCCGAGGTCACACTGCGGGTAGCGAACGGCAGCGTCGGCGGCAAGGCGACCCTGTACATCACCAAGACGGACCCCGCCCAGTGGGCGGTGGGCGAAGACCGCTACAAGAACGGCGAGACCTTCAACCCAGCCGACATCGGCGAGCGGTTCCGGAACAACCCCGATCTGCTGATGATGATCGAGTTTGGACCCGACGGCCCGCAGTTCACGGGCGACGCCGCAGCCCTCGGTTTCGAGACCAGCCTGCGCTGCGACAGCTGCCACACCAAGGGCGCGGACAACTTCCAGGTCCAGCACACGCCCACCCAGGCAGCCCGCTACTCGGACGACGAGCTGATCGAGATCTTCACGAACGGCATGAAGCCGCCGGGCGTCGAGTTCCGGGTCCTGCCCGAGCGCTTTCAGAGCTTCTACTCGGCGATGCACACGTGGGACGCGACCGATGAACAGAGGCAGGGCTTGGTCACCTACTTGCGGTCGCTCACACCCGAAGGTCAGGGCGATATTCTGCTGCCGACCGGGATGCTGTCGGGAGCGAACTTCGATCTCAGCCAGCTGCCACCCGTCTGCAATCCGACGGGAGGCATGTTCGACCGCATGGCGTGCCGTGAGATGCTGCCCGAAGTGTGCCGCATCGGCACGCCCGAGTTCAACGCGGCAGAGTGCGGAACCGCCCTGATGATGGGCATGTAGCCACCGCCCTTTGTCGATGGGACGTCGTTAGGCGTCTGCCAGAACAAGCCCTGTTGCAGGTGCCTCGCACCCTGTAGCAGGGCTTTTCTTTTGTTCTGGGCCCCCCCACCGCTCCGGCGCTTCGAGAACCAGGGAAAGCTTGTGAGTCTACTGCTAGCCCGCATCCATCACCAAATCACGCGCCCTCGCACAACTGCTCGACTCCGC
>JAPPOR010000867.1 GCA_028817905.1 Myxococcales bacterium | reverse complement strand
GGCCTACATGGTACGCTACACGGACAAACCGCCAGAACATTTGGGAGACATGCGGATCTGTTGGCAGGCCCCCGCGGCCCTAGCTAGATGCTCAGTCTGAGCCCCGCGGCAGTCCCAGGCGCAACGCGTGGGCGAAGACGTTGCATTCGCTGCGCGACCAGATCAGCCGGTAGCCCCATTCTTCGAGGCGTTTGATGGTGGAGCGCTCCAGGGACAAGGTGTAGACGAGGTCGGGTTCGAGTTTCTGAATCGCTTGGGCGGCGGGGGCCGGGCTATTGGGGTCCAGGAAACGCTCCGGGTAGGCTCCCACGGTTAGGCCCAGGGCGTTTCGCTCACCGGCGACGCTTGCCAGTCTCGGGTCGGTGATGCCAAATGCGTCGATCAGATCGATGTTGCGCAGGCCTCGCTCGTATAGGGCGTGCGGGAGGAAGCCCATCTGCGTACTGGCGATGCGAAGAGTCGGGTGGCGTGCCTGCAGCGGTCTGAGCGGGCCGTCGATGAAAGGCAGCAGCATGGTCTCGTCACGGATGTGTGGGTGATTGAGCCTGCGTATCCGGGTTCCGAAGGTGTCGCCCAACTGCGGGTCGAAAAGCTCCGCGAGCGAGCGCTGCATACAGGTGTTGGGCATGTAGGGTGGTGCGACCCCGGTCTGCTCGAACGATATCCAGGGCAGCAGCAGGGTGAGTGCCAGGGCGGTACCCCAGCGCCACCGGGGGCGCGCGATGGCCCGCTCCGCCAGTGCCCACAGCACCTGGGCGAGGATCACTGCCATCAGCGGCACGATGGGCGCCATGAAGCGGTAGAAGGCCATCCAGTCGCCGCCCGCCACGATCACATCGCCGAGGTGTACGGCCATCACCAGGGCCGGGGCGAGTTGGGCGGTCGGCGCATCGCGCAGGCGCTTTTGTTCGAGCATGCGCAATAGGCCCACCGCGCGCACCACGAAGGCTGGCATCATGGCAGCGCCCAGCACCGACGCACGGTAGAAGGCCACCACGTAGTTGACCCCACTGCCGAACCGCCGCAGTGGCAGCCCGTCACCGCCTGCCTTGGCCAGTACGGGCAGCGGCACCGGGTAGCCGACGAACAGGACGCGCGCGCCGCTGACCGCGGCGAAGCCCAGTAGGGGAGCGCCGATGGCACGCAGCCACCAGGACCGGTCGCGCCCCGTCAACAGGCCGAACAACAGCGGGACCCCCAGATACGTGAACCCTTCCGGTCGGGCGAGCGATAGCAGGCCAACGGTAGCCGCTACCGGCCACGGGGACGGGCGCGTGAGCGAGCAGGTGAGCGCAAGCAGTAGCAGGGCGACGATGGGCGTCTCCAGGCCGCCCATCGTCCAGAATCCATAGGTCGGAAGCCAGGCGGCCAGCCAGGCCGCAAACCATGCCTGGGCGAACGTCGCCTTGCCTTGGAACAATCGCCGGTGCTGATGCATGACAAGCAGCAGCGTCGCGCTGCCGCACAGCAGGCCAATGAGCTTGTTGACCAGGTACAGGTCGAATCCGCTCGCGAGCCGCCATACGGTCAGGATCAGCACGTGCAGGAGGCTGGAGCCGATTTCCCCCGGGGCGCCGTTGAAGTTCACGAAGCCGTGACCGTCAGCCAGCAGCTTCGCAGCGAGCAGGGTGATATACGCATCGTCGTGGCCGGCTCCCGCGAACCTTCCCAAGCACCGCAGCACGAAGGTCAACAGCAAGACTGTCGCCGCTGTCGCGGGGCCGTAGCGCTGTAACAGTGGCTTCATCCCCCCGCTACTGCTCGTCCCGGCGAAGACCTTCGGCTCGGCTCGCCCAAGCCGGCTCGCGCGCTGCGCCATGGACCACGATCAACGACGATACGTCTCATGGTGCGAGAAACTATGCAGGGAACGCTCGAGGGATCAATCCAGCCAATTCTTGGTGGCTTCTTGGATCAAGCCCGCATCCATCACCAAGGCACGTGATGGTCGTGCAAGTGATCGGCTTCGCAGGGGTTTCGGTGAAGGAGGGCATACTCGTTGTATTTTCGACTGAAGCGAAAGCGCTGCGGAGTCGAGCAGTTGTGCGAGGGCGCGTGATTTGGTGATCGATGCGGGCTAAGACACGTGCCGATGAAGACCCTGCGCTACGTCCTGTGCGATGTGTTCACGGATCGGCCGCTAAGCGGCAACCAGTTGGCGGTCTTTACGGACGCGACGGGTGTGGCGCCTGAGGTCATGCAGGCGCTCGCGCGCGAAATGGGCTTTTCCGAGAGCGTGTTCGTGTTGCGCGCCGAGCGTGGGGGCCACGCGCGTATCCGCATCTTTACCCCCACGGCGGAGCTTCCCTTCGCGGGTCACCCCACCCTTGGAGCCGCGTTCGTGCTTGGCCAGCCGATGCAGCTCGAGGAGCTCCGAATTGAAACCGGTGCCGGCGTCATCCCCGTTCGCTTGGAGCGGGAGGGCGCGCGGGTCGTGTTCGGCCGCATGGCCCAGCCGTTGCCGACGTCTTCGGCCGTCGAGGACGTCGGCGAGGTGCTAGCCGCGCTGGGCGTCGAGCGTTCCGAGCTACCGGTGGAGCGTTACGATCTGGGTGTCCAACACCTCTTTGTGGCGTTGCCTTCACGCGAAGAAGTAGCCGCGCTCGTCCCAGACTTTGCCGCCCTCAAACGGCTCGGCGACGTCGGGGTCAACGTGTTTTCAGGCGACGGGCTGCACTACAGGAACCGCATGTTCGCGGCCGGCCATGCGATCGAGGATGCGGCCACCGGCTCGGCCGCCGGTCCCCTGGCTGTCCATCTATGCCGCCATGGACGGCTCTCCTACGGGGACGAGATCGAGATCGAACAGGGCGCCGAGATCGGCCGCCCGTCGCGCCTGTACGCGTGTGCGCATGGCGCTACCGAACGACTCGAGCGGGTGGAAGTCGGTGGCTGTGCCGTGACAGTTGCCCATGGTGAGTTTCGCGCGCTTCGATCACAAGACCTGCTGCCCTGAGCCTAGCCCGCCTGCGTTGTGAGCCCGCCTGGGCCCCCTGCAGGCGGGGCTCGCGCCGTCCAGCGGCCGCCAATGCGTAGCATGCTTTCACCAAACTCGCCGCCAACGCAGCCCACGGTTCTACTGGCCAACTCGGCCACGCCGATGCAGCACCCGACGCTGATCGCGTGCGTTCTGCTCGGGCCAGCCAACTCGGCACAGGACCGGCGGACGCTGGTCATCAGCCGCGACGAACCTCCCCTGCGAAACTGGACGACCCCCGATCCGCGTCCGCCGTTCCCCACCGACCCGCTGATTCTCAACTGTCGCATCACAGATCTCGACACGGGTGACAGCACGCCGACAATCTTCGGATCCGACGTGGCGCGCTATATGGGGTCCACCCATCCACTGCGGGTGGTGGCGGGTACGGTCGTGGGGCTGCGTGGGGTTTCGGAGAACACGGACCCCTGGGAGCGATCGCGGAACCTATCCGGTTGGGCCAAATTTGAAGGCGGTTCGAGCCTGAACATCCCCCTCATCGAGGAGCCCAGCGGCAACTACAAGGTCGTGGTGACCGGTGACGCAAACGAGACCTTCTGGGTCACCGACAGGCTCCAACCCAGTTCACCGTGCACAGCAGCAACTCCCTCAGCGAAGCGACCGTGAACTGGATTCTGATCGGCGGCTTCAGTTAGCGGAGGGGGGACGCGCTTCACGCATGTTGGAATCGGTGCGAGATGAGCGGAGCGGAAGGTGTTCAGATCTCGGGCACGTCGACGGTTCTGTCCCCTTGAACGCGCCGGTATTCGCGTACGAACGAGCCGAGCTTCTTCCGGCTTGCGGCACCGATCTTGAAACGGAAGTCACACAGCCGGGCTTCGGCTCGGTCCGCGAGGGCAACGCGGGCCACTGCCGCGAGAGATAGGACTCCGCGCCAGCTCTCTCGGCTCGGCTGCGCGTCATGCTCCGTTTGTTCCAGGGTGAGCGAGCCGCGCTTCCCCAGCTCCAAGTTCATCTGGCAACCACTCAGGCGCAGCGGCTCGGGGTCGGAGGTGGCGGCGGCGATCTCGCGATGCAGCTCGAGTCGTAGTTCTACGCTGTCCGGTTCTACCGCGGGGGCCCCTTGCACAGTCATGCGCATCTTCGAGTCGCCGATTCGGGTGGTGAGCAGTTGTTCCCCTCGCGCATACGTGATGGACACCTGCTTCCGGTCCGCGATCTTCCGACGGTCGGTGCTCGACAGCTTGCGCTTGCCAGTAAAGACGATGCAGACGCCGCGGAAGCCCTTCATGGTTTGAATGCTTCCGGTGGTTGTCGTGCTGGTCCTGCTGCTCGGGGTTGACGAGGAGGTCACCGCGCCGCCAGCGAGCCGCGAGGAGGCGTATGTGGTGGTATGCGCGTGGGTACTGTGGATCGTGTGGTCCGCGGACGCCGTGATGACGACCGCGTCGCAGCCGCGCTTCGCCGCGTCCTGCCGCATCCGCGCGATGATGGCGCCTGATGATCCCTGGACGAGTCCACTTTCGCGCGTGACGAGGAATCCGAGCTCTCGATGGGGCGCGGTGGGAAACCGGTGCAGCACCTGCACGTGGGCCGCCTGATGGGTCCTTTGGTACACGGGCGCGGGCCCCGTCTGGACGAACTCGCTGTGCTGGCAGCCTAGGAGCAGCGATGCGCAGAGACTCACCACCCCCAAGCAGTGAAGTGCCATGCCTGAAGGGTACCAGACGGTTACGCCATGGGGCAGCCGCGAGGTGCACCTTGCAGGTGGGGCCTCGGTCGCCGTACCTTTCCGGCGGGGCAGGGGGAGTGTGGCTCAACGGCGAGAGCCGCATACACGCGGAGCGCCAGCCGCAGCGTGCGTCGCGAGCGACCGGCGGGCTAGCCCGGATCATTCACCAAAGCGCGCGATGATCGTGAAAGTGATCGGCTTCGCAGCGGTTTCGGTGAAGGAGGCAATACCGGGCCGTATTTTCGACCGAAGCGGAACGGCTGCGGAGTCGAACGGTTGTGCGAGGGCGCGTGGGTTGGTGAATGACCCGGGCTAGCCCGGATCATTTCACGAGAACGCCGCCGCCTCGCTTGCCCCTCGACTCCACACGGCTTTCGGCGAGCTCGCAAATACAGGGCGTATGTGAGTCGGTCACCGAAAGCCGTGTGAAGCCGACGTCCTGCGCGATCCGGCGGCGATCTCGTGAAAATGCTCGGACAAGACCCGGGGCCGCTACCCCCGGAACAAGGTGCCCTCCTTCTCAAGGCCCTCGAGGCCTCCGGTGACTCCCTACGTGACGAGGCTTATACGGAAAACGAAGACGGAGCCGCAGAAGTGCCGCCCGACCAAGGCGCCCGCCGGGCCGACGCCCTGCTGCGCGATCGCCGTGAGGCGGAGTTCGGCACCGCCGCTCGCACCGCAGGCACCCCGCTCCATGGTTCGCGCTACCCCGCCTCCGGCAGCGCTTTCGGCCGCCCTCGGCTGCTCAGTCTTGCAGGAGGAGCGATCGAAATACTTACGCGCGCCCATCAGTGGCGCATCGGCGCTGGTGGTCGAGCACCGATCGGAACGTGGTGACCGGGTTTTCTTCGAGTGGCAGCTAGGCAACCGACCCCGAACCGACGGCCACGTCGCCTATGGTCAGCTGCCCACCGGCGAAGTCGTGTTCATGTAGGGCCGCGCGCAAAGCGGTGGCTTCTCCGCGAGACCAGCCAGCCAGAGGCCCGGAATCTGTGCATCTCCTGGGTGCAAGAACTCAGAGAAGCCGCGCGAGGCGATGCGCCCGCGCCCCCGCGCGGCACACCTATCAGCGGCAGGTACCCGAGCAGTCGCAGGAGCTCCCGCATGCCACACTTGACAGGCCGGCGTTCGCTGCGTCGCATGTTGTGGTGCAGGTGTTGGCACCGCATGTTTGCGTGCCAGACGTACATGCTCCTACGGCGCTGCAATCCACCAGGCATGGACCTTGGTCAGGGCAGTCGACGGACACCTTAGTGCAAGAGTTCGTTGCGAAGCATTGGACTTCACACTCGGCCCCAGCACTGCAATCGACGTTGGTGTTGTTGCAGCCATCTATCGCGTCGCAGTCGACTACACAGCGCATGTCATCGGGGCAGGTCAGCGTGCTATTGGAGCATGCGCTCACAGCAGCCGGGCCACTGGAGCAATCGATGTTGCAGACCGCGCCTTGACAGCCGCCGGTGCAAGCTGTCGGGCACGATTCTGGTGAGCTTGCGTCTGACTCGCCACACGTGAAGCCAGGCCCGTCGCCGTCGCCGTCGCCGTCGCCGTCGCCGTCGCCGTCGCCGTCGCCGTCGCCGTCGCCGTCGCCGTCGCCGTCGCCATCGCCGTCACCATCGCCGGTTCCGTCACCATCACCATCGCCGGCTCCGTCGCTACTCGTACACTCACCACCCCTGCATGTCGTGGTGCACTGGCTGGCAGCGTTGCTGCAATCCTGCGTGCACTTACCGCCAGGGCAGGCCAGGGTGCAATCCGAACCATCAAGGCAGACCTGGGTGCAACCGGACCCTGCACAATTGAAGTCGCAGGTTGCCCCGTCTTCGCAGGACTGCTGGCACCGTCCGCCTGCGCAGGTGCTCTCGCATTCAGAGGTGCCGTCACACGTGATCCCGCACCAGCCACTGGCGCAGTCGAAATCGCAGTTGTCGCTGCCCGAGCACTTGTCGCGACTGATGATGACATCGCCATCGCCGGTTCCGTCGCCATCACCATCGCCGGTTCCGTCGCCATCACCATCGCCGGTTCCGTCGCCGTCGCCCTGGTTGCGCGCACCATCAGTGCACCCCCCGCCGGAGCAAGTTTTTGTGCACGAACCTCCGTTGTTGCTGCAGTCTTGCGTGCACCCACCGCCGGAACAGGTGAGGGTGCACTCGGAGTCCCCCGAGCAGCGCTGGGAGCAGTCAGCTCCTGAGCAGGAGAAGTTGCATGTGGCGTCGTCCTCACAAGACTGCTCGCACCTGCCGCCCGAGCAGGTGCTGCCACAGTCCGAGTCGTCGGAGCACTGCACGTCGCAGCTACCCTCCGAGCACCGAAGTGCGCAGTTGTCATCGCCGGCACAAGCAGTGCCGACCGCCCCTGTGATGGGATCGGGATCGGAGCAGGCCGCCCACAGTACAACACATGATGCCGCCAGATAGAGCATACATTGTTCGCGTTCCAAGAATCGCATTCGCACCCCTCGTAGGTCATGGTTAAGGTCATGCCCAGCGTAGAAGGGTACGTACGCGATCAGCCGCGTCTAGCTACAGGTTCGCGAGTTGTCGAACCCTAAATGGGCCGCATGCTGCAAGGCAGCGTGAGCGACCTTGCCTATGAGCCATGAGAGCCAAATCGATTTTAATGTCGGAAGCGCGTGATGGTCGTACAGGTGCTGCAGTGCTCTGGGTTACGGAAGCCAAGGTGTTCCGAAGCCCGGCCTTGGGCTGGTTTGTGAGTTGAAGGCCCATTCGTCGGGTCGCGATGCTCGTACGGGTCTGCCCCGACGAGCCTGCAGGTCTCGATGAGACTGTAGAACAGCGCGACGACTTGGGTCCCCGTCCTGTGCCAAACAAGGAACGGCGCTCACACGGCCTCACGATGGGTGTGATGAGCTTGTTTGTCGAGCGACTGGTGCGGCCGCGCGCTCCGTTGTGGTGTTCGACGTACTCTTGGACAATTTGGCGTAGATGGCGCTTACCCAACGGGATGACACGGTCCAAACATTCGTGATGTACTGGGCTTCACACCACGGAGTGCTAGGAGAGCACGAGAGTGGAAAGAAGCGGGGGGCTATCGGTCGCTCAGTCGTGAGCAACCTTCCAGCTAAGCGCCTTACTGATCCGCGAAGGTCGCATGGCATCCGAACATCGACGGGAGGCATCTTTCTTCGATCAGAAGCCAACTGCGATTGCAGCGTAGTCAGGTGCCACAGCTTTTATGCTCCGGTCGATTCCGCCGCTTCTACATGCTCGATTGTGCGCATTGACGCGAAGCAACAAACTACATCCATCCGATGGAACCGCCGCTTCGATCGCGATAAGAGTCGGCGACGGACATTCCCCAAGTTTGGCAGCGAGAGGGAAGTCAAGATCCAACGATGTACAACAAACATGGTGGAGCTCTGGAACCTACGCGCAGATTCCGCTTTCGAGTCGACTCGAGTGGCGGTTCGGTTCCAGTCTCGAGCATCCCCGCCCGACCGTCGCAACACGCCGTGCGCCACCCAACAATGAGGGGCAAAGGTCGCAACTTCGGCGGTAGTTTCGGAGCCGCTCCCAATCAACAAGGAGAAACGATATGAAGTCAGTCCGCGCTACTATCGCACTAGCAGCGAGTCTCATAGTTTGCTTCTCAGCTGTTCCGGCCTCGGCCCAAGTCAGCTCGCTCTCCACAGGCTGCAATATCGTGGGCTCCACCCTCACGGTGAGTACAAGTTGCGGCGGGACATCCACCGCAACATTCGTTTCCAGCGGATCCTATGCCACTGCGAATGCATCATCGGTTATCGTTAGAGTAGCAATCGACGGTGACACAGAAGCAAGCGATTGGCTGGTATTCAATAACCAAGCACCCCCCTGTGAATTGTTCCAGGTGATCATCGATCTAGCGGGCACGGATGCCGTGTTTGACATGGCGACACCGAATCCCGGAACTCCGGATAGTGGTCCGGGAGTGGACGGTGTCATCACCGTATCCGGCCCAGCACCGAGCTATTCCACGAATGACACATTGTGGAACGATCCTAGCAACCAAGGAGACCTTTACACGCGCTTGATCATAGATTGGGATCCGGGGGTATTCTTGGGTGGTGGCAGAAGCTACTACTTTCAAACAGACACGGACTCAGCCGCGGCAAACACGCCACCAACGGCCAATGCGGGAGAAGATCAAAGTATGTCACCAGCCAATCCAGATAGCGTTGTAGCGAATGATCCTGGCCGGAGTTCTCCAGTGCCGGCCAGGATCGTTGGGTTTCGTATGTGGAGGAAACGAAAAGGCGCCGCAGGAAGCGCTTGACGCTGCTGGGGCGTAGCGCATCGACCCGCCATCAGTGCGCTGCGGCGCTACGGTTCTTGTATGCCGAGGTCCTGCGGTGACCCCGTGATGCAGAGCCTGCTTCCTGCTTCCCCAGGCCCGGGCCAGCAAGGGCCAGCAAGGGCCTGCCGACGGCTCCAAGGGCTTCCCAAGAGGCTGGAAGGCACCGGCGGTTGCCCGCTCCGCGCGCTCGGTGCGCAGAGTGCAGGACGGTTTTCTTCGGCCTCGTTTTTCGGTCCGTGCCCGGCCCCACCGCCACACGGAGGCTAGGAACAGGCACCTGGGCGGCGTCCTGGGTGATCATCTATGGTGCGCCTTCCTTGAAGGTGCGGGCGTAGTCGACTGCGGCGGCGAAGCTGCTTGTGATGCTGAGGCCGACCAGCGGGACGACGAGCTCGGGCAGGGGAACAAGGAGCGCGCCCATGGTGCCGAACAGCAGGAACGTGGTCGCCTTGCCGGCTAGCCGAGACTGCATACGCTTGAAGTCGCCCCAACGCCTGCGGGCGGCGACCACGGCGGAGGCGGAGGCGACGACCAGGTCGCGCATCATCAGGAGCGGCAGGTGAAAGGGGACGATCGTGCCGTCGACGGTGAGGGTAACGAGAGCCACGGTGGTGAAGAGCTTGTCGGCCACCGCGTCGAGCAGACCACCCTGCCAACTGGTGGCGTCAAATCGACGGGCGATGAAGCCGTCGATGCCGTCGCTCACGCCGGCCGTGGCGACGATCGCGAGGCGAAGCTCCGGGGCGGCGAACGGGAACCAGATTGCCAGCGCGATGCGGAATGCCGAGATCAGGTTGGGGACGGGCTTGATCCACGCGTGCGTGGGTCTGGCTAGGCTCATGATCTCATCAATTACGCCCAGTGACGGAATTGACCAGGATCGCTCGCGGCCTGCATTTGCTCGGACTTGCTTACACACCAATCCGATCCGCGAGGTCCCCACCCGTGACCATCCCCGAGGGTTTGCTTTCGTGCCTGGCAATGTCGAGCCGTGTTTCACTGCACCGAGCTATCGCCGATTCCTGACGCTCATGCCCGGATGGCTCGTCTGCGTTGGCAAACGCACCGTGACCGGGGTGATGCGAGCCGCCGGGTCGCGGAGGAGGACGCCAGCGGTTTTCAGCGCTTCTTCGGCCGAGGTGCGTGGTCGCCTGACAGCGTGGGGCGGGTGGTGTTGCAGATGGTGCTGAAGCTGCTCGCACCTGCACAGCGAGTCGAGCTGACCCTGGACGACACGCTCGCACGGCACACGGGCAAGCACATCGCCTCGGCAGGGATGCACCGCAACCCACTGCTGTCCACTGGGGCCAAGCCATACTACCACTTCGGGCACAACTGGGTCGTGCTGGCCGCGGCTGTGGCGTTGCCCTGGGGCAAGACGGTGTCGCTGCCCTTCTTGGTCCGCCTCGATCGCTCGGTCAAGGCCGCCAAGGCCGCCCAGTCGAGCACCTCAAGCGCACGGCGCTGGCCGCCCAGATGCTGGCCGAAGTCGCGAAATGCGAGGCGAAACGGCGCTTTCTCGTCTTCGCCGACAACGCCTACGTCAATCGCTCGATCGTCCGCGAGCTACCCGAGTGTGTCGACCTGGTCGGTCGCGGCCGGATGGACGCTGCGCTGTACGCGCCGCCCCCCGCCCTATCGAGGAGTCGGTCGTCCCTGACTGAAGGGCAAGCGCCTCGAAAGTCCCGAGCAACGCGCGAACAAGGGGCGATGGAAGAAGCTCGAGGTCGCTGGAGGAGACCTTCGGCTGGGCCAAGAGCCGGCTCGGATTCGAAGACCCTCACAACCGCATTGAGCATGCCGTGCAACGCACGGCGCCGATGGCGTGGTGGGCCTACTCCATCGTGGTCGTCTGGTACGTCCGATGGGCTCGCAGACGCAAGACACTGCCCATGCGGCTGGCCAGCTGGTACCGCGACAAGACCGCGCCGAGCTTCGCCCTTTCCCGAATGAAAACTAAGGTGACTGGGGCTGGTCGAGGCCGAGCACATGGGTGTTTAGCAACACGACGCGCTCGACCGGTTCCGACTGGGAGACGATCGCCCGTGCTTGTCGGAAGTAGGTTCGATGGAGTTCCCTGAGGCGATCATAGTCGCGGCTGGAGACACCCGCGAGGTTGTAGGCGAATAGGCCCTCGTCGCCCCGATTGAGGCGCTCGAGGGCGACCTCGGACCACCAGCGCCGGAGGTTGCGTGCCATGGCCGCGTCCCTCCGCGTGTCGACCGTGAGCACACGCACGAGCGACCAGCGGCCATTGGTCATGCGGATCTGCTTGCTGCGCTGCAGCAGCGACAGGCACCGTTGCTCTTCCTCCAGGGAAATCCCGATGCGCTTGGCAATCCAGCCAGATTGGTGGCTTGGTAGGCGTTGGTAGTCGGCGAGCTCCAGGGCGCGTAGGACCCCCAAGGTCCATGGCTCGTCGTAGGCGGCCCTGCGAGTGGCTTCTAGGTCGCGCCAGGTCTGCGCGATCGAGGGCAGTTCCTCGGGGTCGACCAACAGCGCTAGAAGATCCAGCAGACGCAGCGAAACCGCTTCTAGCACTCGGAGAAAATCCGGTAGGCGCGGCTCGGTCGTTCCCTGCAAGAACCGCGACACCGCGAATCGGCTCAGGTGCGAAGCAGCCGCTACCTGCACGATCGGTGTGCGTCCACGCAGGTCCGACAGCAGTCGGGCGACGCCCTTGGGGCTCGTGACCTCGGTGCTGGCGAGCCACGGGGGAACCGCCCCGTAGAAACGCGTGACGGCCCCCTGGACGTCCACCCCGGTGCGCGCGGCGGCTTGCAGAAAGCGCGCGGCAGTAGGGAAGCAGCGGCCCGACTCCCACGTGTAGACCACGTTGCTCTGGTAGCCGAGTCGGCGAGCGAGGGCGGCTTGCGAACGACCGGCTCGCAGGGCCCGCACGAGCTCTCGTGAGAGCATTTCGTAGTCCATGTCGAGTATTCTGCACATTGTGGGGCCATTCGCCAGGATGGAATGTGCACTTCGCCCCTAGCGCCGGTCGTCATTCCGCTGCACGTTGGAGGCTAGACCGGCACATTCACGACTGCGGCGTCGGATCGCGGAGGGATTCGGCTTCACAGGGCTCTCGGCGACCGACGGGAATACTCCCCGTATTTCCTAGGGCGACAAGGGAACCTGTGGAGTCGAAGGACAAGCGAGGCGGCGTCGAAGCCGTGAATGTCCCGGGCTAGGAGGTCCTGATTCCGATGCGACGTGGCAAGTGCCCCAAGCCGAATCCCTGCCGCGAGCTGGTCGTGCTCACGCTCATGCTGCTGGGGCTGATGCCCGGGACAGGGTGTGTGGGTGGCCAGGGTGGTGACGAGGGACTCATCGATGTCCCGGTTGGCGAGCCCGTCGACGATCCACCCACCCCGCTGGGTCCGGGCATCGAGCCCCCCGCTCGCACGGGTCCGGGCAACGAGCCATCTCCTGCTCCGGCCGGTTCGGACCGCAGGAGGGACGGTGACCGGGTGGATGACGAGGGCGAGTTGCCCGAGGGGATGGGAGGAGAGACTCCGTTGGGGGGCAGTGGCCTGCCCTCGTGGGCCTGTCGGGCGGTGGTTTGGCCGGGCCCGGACAGCGACCAAATGTGGCATGTGTGCCAGGGGCCGTCCGAGCAGGGGCCTTGGACCTGTACGTGTGGCGCGCAGGCGGCCGTGACGCGCGATACGCAATCCTGCTCAGCGGCGCTTCTAGACGCCTGCGGCGTCGAGCCGGACCCGCAGAACGGGCCGCGTGACCACTGCACGACCGACGGCGACTACTCGGGTGCGTGCTGGCGCGTGCAGGCCGGCGGTTGGGATTGTCGCTGTGGTGACCCGAGTCAGGCTTCACCGCTCGCGCGGCAGGACGTTGCGGAGTGTGACGATGCGCTGTTCCGGACCTGTGCCGTTCCGTGCGAAGAGCCGCTTGGCACGTGCAATCCGGTTTCCGATGGCGCGCTCGGTCAGTACACCTGCGACTGCACGTTCTATGGTGCGGTGGGACGCCCCGTGACCGCGGGCACATGCCACGATGCAGTTTCCCGAGCCTGCAATCCCGAGCAACCGGCCAGCTGCAACAGCTATTCGGGCTATTGCGACCCGGCCGGCGGGGGCCTGAGCTGCAGTTGTCTCGACGGTACCAGCGCCACCCTTTCGCCTGAGGAGGCGGACGGGTTGGGTTGTCAGGATGCGTTGGTAGGCGTCTGCGGGGCCGGGGAACCGCCGGCCGATCGAGTGTGTGAGGGGGTCGGTGAGAGCCAGTCGGGTCGCTGCGTCGACTTGGGGGGCCCGTCGGCCATGCGGGTCCATCAATGTCGCTGCGAGAGCCAGCCGGCGGCGATCGGAGTCACCGCGTCCGGCCCCAGCGCGCCCTCCTTCGCCGAACTCGACGCAACGCGAAGTGCTGTCAGCTGCCAGCAGGCCCTTGCCTTGCACTGCCCAGGTGCCGTGCAAGCAACCCTGGAAACCAAGGCGAGCGCGTGCCAGGTCCACGGTGCCTGCAACGAGGAAGTGGAGGTCTCTGCGTGTACAGAGCGCGTCTCGGCCGCCTGTTCTGTGTGCACCCTGGCGGCGGCCGGAGCAGCCGGCGATGACAGCTGCGGGGCCATCGACGCCTGCGCTAGCCAGTGCCGCGACCTGGTGCCTCCGCCCGACACACCGGCAGCATGTCAGGCGCTGGTCGACTCGCGCGGGGGCCCCTACACACAGGGGGCGAAGTGCTTGTGCGATCGCTGCCTCGATTCGTTTGGTGCGTGCCTTGTGGATCCGGGGTGTACGGAGATCGTCGAGTGCGCAGGCCAGACCGGTTGCGAAGGCGTCGGGTGCTACGCCGAGGGCGTGTGCCGTAGCGTCATCGATAGATGGGGCGTCTCGTCCGACTCCACCCGCATGGCGCAGACCGTCGGCGCATGCGATGCGGCCCGTACGTGCATTGGTCAGTAAGCTAGGGTATCAGTTGAGTCCGGCCACGCTCGCCATGTGGGCGATGCGACGCTCGA
>JAPPOR010000435.1 GCA_028817905.1 Myxococcales bacterium | reverse complement strand
CTCCCCCCCTTGCAGCAGGGGGCGTGCGGCGTTTGACACAAATCGCCCGCGGGCTAGGGTTGACTGAGGCGAAGGGGAGGTGCCCGGTTGCGGCCCATGGTTTTCATCGTCTTCACGGCTGCTTGGCTACAAGCGGTCGTCGGATGCGCCGAGTCGCGAGGCGCGCAACACACCGGCACGTCCATGGGCCTCTCCGACGACGACTCCGGTAGCCCGCCGGGGGGAGGACCCGAGTTCATGGAAATCGTGGAGGGTCCCTTTGTCGGCGTCGAGCTCCATGCAGACGCTGGCTTCGCTGCCTGCTCGGAGGCGTTCAAGAGCATCGCCGACCATATGTCCGCGGTCGTTCAACGGGCGGCCCATGGCTGCGAAAAGGACAGCGATTGCACCTCGGTACGGACCGGCACCTGGTGCACCCGCAACTGTGGTAGCGCTGTGCTGCGGATCAACAGGGAGGCCGTCCGAAGGGTCCGATCGGAGCTGGCGGACGAATGCGCATTCCTGCGGGACGAGTACGGGTGTTCGGGTCCACCCAACGTCACTTGCGCCGTGCCAGTCCCCCCATCCTGCATCGATGGGGTCTGCCGCAAAGGGCAGTGAGTCATCGCAATCCCGCCTGTAGCGGTAGAGTGTCTTCGGCTCCGCATCGTGGAGGCGTCTCGCCCCGCACCCCGCGCAGAACACTTGGCCCTGCACCTCAGTCCGTGGGCAGGAGTACGGGCACGGGCACAGCGCTGTTCTCCTCGGTGTCATTGCCGAGCCTTCCTTGATTCGCTCCCCAGCACCAGACCGTGCCGTCCTGAAGCGCCGCACAGGAAAACTGGGAACCGGCGGCGACGTCGGACGCAGGCGCGCTAAGAAGCACCTCTTCTTGGCAAGCTCTCCAAACTTGACTCATCTGCAAACGAGTTCGCTGATGGCGGACTCTAACCGGCTGCTGATGTCGACTCGAGGCGCTCTTCCAACCTGGCTGCGAACGCCTCGACAGTTGGGTAGCGGAGAACGTCGAGCATGGTGACGTCGGAACGCAAGCTACGCTTCAGCCTCTACTGCAAGTGGGCGGCCAGTAGAGAGTGCCCGCCCAGTTCGAAGAAGTTGTCGAGGATTCCCACCTCCTTCACTTCAAGAACTTCCTTCCACGCTTCTGCGACGACTGCTTGAAGCGCGTTCCTTGGGGCGGCTGGAGACGTTGAGCCCGTCACTCTCGGAGGAGGAAGCGCCTGTCGGTCGAGTTTACCGCTGTTCGTCTTGGGAAGTGACGGAACGACCACGATCTGCGACGGGAGCATGCATTGGGGAAGTCTCGCTGCCAGAAACGTCCGAAGCGTATCTCTTCACCGGTTCCCCCGAGGCTGCAAAGCGACTCGCAGGCGCCTACACTCTCGTGCAGTCCTGTCGCGCTGTCGGCGTCCAGCCGCGCGCCTACCTGATCGACGTCATCGCTAAGCTCGAGGTCGACTGGCCCCTCCGCCGCATCGGCGAGCTCGTCTCCGACCAATGGGCCGTCCTCCACGGCCCCGGCGCGCTGGGACAGCAAACCACCGAGTAGCTGCATCGAGAGAGACATCGACGCGCAGTCTGCCGCGCCTTCAGCCGGAACGCACCGGGGCAGCCCGTAAGGGGCTTACTTGCGCAATGACAATAGGAACTCTCGCCTTGTCGATGATCGCCCGTATTCGGAGTGCTGGATGGCGCACGTCCAACGGAACGTATGCTGCGCCTGCCTTCAGAACCCCGAAGATCGCTGCGTAGATCTCCACAGTGGTTCCGAAGTAGACTCCGACCAAGTCGCCCCGACCGACTCCGCGGCCGTGAAGCAGGTTCGCCATCTGATTCGCGCGTTCGTCCAGTTCGGCGTAGGTCAGCCTTGTGCCCGAGCCTTCCACAGCGATCGCTTGGAGTCCTGGTCGCTTGGGCTTCGAAAGATTGATCGACACGCTGCGGGCCTGGAAATACTTTCGTCGTCTCGTTCCAGGTGTCTAGAACTGTCGCACGCCCGGCCGGCGACAGAAGTGGTAGTGCGGAAACGCGACTCGTAGGATCGGTCGCAATGGCTTCAAGAAGGGTCTGAAGATGCACCGCCATGCGCTCAATCGTGGATGCTTCGAAGAGCGCCGTGCAGTACTCCCACGTACCGACCAGACCGTCCGTCGTGTCCTCGAACCGAAGTGTCAGATCGAACTGAGCACCCATGGAGTCGAGGGGGAAAGGCTCGGCGTCAAGCTCCGAGGGGCCTGCAGAGGCGGTCTGGAAACCGGAGAGCACGGGGCGATCAAACGCGAACGTCGTCTGAAACAACGGAGAGAAGCCGGCGTCACGTGCAGGGTTCAATCGTTCTACGACAAGAGGGAACGGAAGGGCCTGATGCAGGCGTCCTTCCAGAATCGTAGTTCTGACCTCTCCGAGGAGCTCGGTAAACGTCTGCTCCCGGGAAAAATCGGTTCGAATGGGTAGCTGCTGGACTAGGTAGCCGACCAAGCCTGAAAACTCGATCAGTTCAATGATCGAGAGTGAGTCAATGCGGTGACCAACAAAACGGGCTTCCCTCCCTGGACCTATTTCATCCGCGACGGCTGCGAGGCGCTCTCGACTTCGGTGGGAGCCGAACGAAACGAACGGCGGCGTG
>JAPPOR010000179.1 GCA_028817905.1 Myxococcales bacterium | reverse complement strand
GCCCATCCCCGTGCCCGTGCCCGCGCCCATCCCCGTGCCCGCCTGCATACGCGCCACCCTCGGGCTCGAACGGCGCCTGCTCACACACCACTTCCAGGCCCAGTCCCCGTACCATCTCGTCGAGCACATGGTCGTGCTGGTAGCGTAGGAACCCCTCACCCACCTGCACGGGCACGTGACGGTTGCCAAGGTGGTAGGCGCCGCGCGCTAGGGCCTGGGCATTGGCTGCGCGGACCGTTGAGACCTGCTCGGGCGCCGCGACCACTTCAACCACCAGGCCACTTGTAGACCGCAGTTTGGCACCGCCGCGCAGTACGGTTCCCCGCGCCCGGTACACGGCCACCTCGACACCCGAGTCCAGGCGCGCACGCAAGCGGCTCTTCTGACGCAACTCGAAGGGTAGGGTGAGTCGGTCGCTTGGTCGTGCGTCGGCCGAAGCCTCCTGGTCCAACACGGGCAGGGTCATGGTCACGGGGTTAGAACAGAAAGTAGCGCTGGGCCATCGGCAGGGATTGGGCCGGTTCGCACGTCAAGACATCCCCGTCCGCCCGTACCACGTACGTCTGGGGATCCACCTCGATCGTGGGGGTGTAGTCATTGTGGATCATGTCCGCTTTGGTGACCTTGCGCGTGTTGAACACGGGCACGGTCGCCTTGCTGAGACCGATCGCGCCCGCCACATTGGCGTCGATGGCGGCCTTGGAGACGAAACTCACACCGGTGGCGGCCCGTGCGCTACCCAGCGCTCCGAACATCGGTCGATAGTGCACCGGCTGGGGGGTCGGAATGGATGCGTTGGGGTCGCCCATGGGAGCAGCAGCGATCATGCCGCCCATCAATACGAGCGAGGGTTTCACTCCGAACAGCGCGGGTTTCCACAGCACCAAGTCTGCCCGCTTGCCCACCTCCACGGAGCCGACCTGGTCCGCGATCCCGTGCGCGATGGCTGGGTTGATGGTGTACTTGGCGACGTAGCGCTTGGCCCTCAGGTTGTCGTGCTCGGGGGGGTCGCCGGTGAGGCTGCCGCGCTGGACCTTCATTTTGTGAGCGGTCTGCCAGGTGCGGATGACGACCTCGCCCACGCGGCCCATGGCCTGCGAGTCCGACGCGATCATGCTGAAGGCGCCCAGGTCGTGCAGGATGTCTTCCGCGGCGATTGTCTCCTTGCGAATGCGCGACTCCGCGAAGGCCACGTCCTCGGGGATTTTCGGGTCGAGATGGTGACACACCATCAGCATGTCCAGGTGCTCGTCGATGGTGTTGACCGTGTAGGGCCGCGTGGGGTTGGTCGACGAAGGCAGCACATTGGGTTGGCCACATGCCTTGATGATGTCCGGGGCATGTCCCCCGCCGGCGCCCTCTGTATGGAACGTGTGAATCGTGCGGCCCTTGAACGCGGCCAGGGTCGTCTCGACGAAGCCGGACTCATTGAGCGTGTCGGTGTGGATGGCGACTTGCACGTCGTGCTCGTCGGCCACGGTCAAACACGCGTCGATCGCCGCTGGAGTCGTGCCCCAGTCTTCGTGCAGCTTGAGCCCCATCGCTCCGCTGGCGACCTGCTCGCGTAGCGCTCCTGGCAAGCTGGCGTTGCCCTTGCCCATGAAGCCCAGATTCATCGGCAGGCCGTCGGCCGCTTGCAGCATTCGCTGGATGTTCCAGGCCCCGGGGGTGCAGGTGGTGGCGTTGGTCCCGGTCGCTGGGCCCGTCCCGCCCCCCAGCATCGTGGTGACGCCGCTCATCAGGGCGTCGTCCACTTGCTGCGGGCAAATGAAGTGGATGTGCGCGTCGATTCCGCCGGCGGTCAGAATGCTCCCCTCGCCGGCGATGGCCTCGGTTCCCGGCCCCACGATGATATCGACCCCGGGCTGAATATCGGGGTTGCCGGCCTTCCCAATGCCGGCGATCCTTCCGTCCTTGATGCCGACGTCGGCTTTGACGATGCCCCAGTGATCGACAATCAAGGCGTTCGTGATCACAACATCGACCACTTCGGCACGCTCCCGTTGGCTCTGCCCCATGCCGTCGCGGATAACCTTGCCTCCGCCGAACTTGACCTCATCGCCGTACACGGTGTGGTCCCGCTCGACCTGGATGAACAGCTCTGTATCGGCCAGGCGCACGCGGTCGCCGACCGTGGGGCCGTACATCGCGGCATAGGCGTTGCGGTCGATGCGGCTCATGACGCGCCCTCCAGCTCGCCCATCACCTTGGCGTTGAAGCCGTACACTCTGCGGTCTCCAGACAGCGCCACGAGCTGCACGGTGCGGGTCTGTCCAGGCTCGAAACGAATCGCGGTCCCGGCCGCGATGTCGAGCCGATAGCCCCTGGCGGCTTCGCGGTCGAACGACAGCGCCTCGTTGGTTTCATGGAAGTGGTAGTGTGACCCCACCTGCACGGGGCGGTCGCCGGTGTTCGAGACCTCGATTGACCGGGTCGGTCTGCCCGCATTGAGCTCGAGTTCGCCCTGGGCTGGTAGGAGCTCACCCGCGGTGACACCTGCCTCCGCGGCGCCTTGGCCGCTGGGGCGAATGGGGTCGTGCACGGTGACGAGTTTGGTGCCATCGGGAAAGGTGGCTTCCACCTGGACTTCGTGGACCATGTCGGCGACGCCCGGCATCACGTCGTCCTCGGTCAGCACGGCTGCGCCTTCACTCATCAGATCCGCCACGCTCTTGCCGTCGCGCGCGCCCTCCAGCACCGCCGCCGAGATCAATGCGACCGCCTCCGGATAGTTGAGTTTGAGGCCGCGTGCCATACGCCGCTCGGCGAGTAGCGCCGCCGTGAACAACAGCAGCTTGTCCTTTTCTCGGGGTGTCAGCTCCATGGTGTTGTCCGCCCTTTCAGGTCCTGCCAGGCTCTTGTTCTCGCTAGGTCAACCAGATGCGCGGCTCGCGCGGCTGGCGCCCGTAGACCGCCGTACGCACGATGCCCCAGGCCATGCGGAACCCTTGCAGGGCCGACTCAGCACGAGCTCCCAAATAGCGGCAGACCAATACCTCGCGCAACTGGGAAACCGAAAAGTGACCTTGGGCGGTGCCCTTGCCGTTTGGTGGAAGCGCATCGCGCAGCTGTTCGACCAGGCCCTCCACCGCAGGCGTCACGCAGACCATTGTCCCCATGATGGGCTGGTTCGATAGGCCCCACGGGGCTTCCAACACGGGGGCGCCGCCTTCGTAAAGGCCGCGCTCGACGAACATGGGCCGCCCCTCGCGATATACCTCGAACGCTTGGCGGACGCGCCCGTGCTCAAAGCGTTCTCCCGCCGCGGGCCGGCCGAGGCACAGGACCTCCCAGCCTAGGAACTGGGCATGCTGGGCGAGCTCCACCCGCGTCGCGAGCTGGCTGCGAGCCGCGTCGAACACGATCGTCTCCTGGGGGAGCCACTCAAGGCACGCGCCGTCGGCGACGTCGAACCTCTGGGTCTGATGCGACGGTCCAGCCTGGGTGTCGCAGCGATACAGCTTGCCGGCCGCGGGTGTTGTGAGCAGCGCCTGGGCGCCGGCTCCTAGGTGGGCATCGATCACCAGCGCGTCGCCGCCCGCCACCCCGCCGGGCGGGTGCAGCAGGTATACATGACAGGTGCCATCCGGCTCGGGGTAGAAGGGCCTCTGCACGCCAAGCGGTCCCTTGTGGCGGCGCAGGGCCAGGGTCGTCCGGCGTGCATCACGCCGGAACCCCAGCTCAAGCGATGCATCCCAACGGCGGGGCGGATCGCAGGCGGCCCCCCTCGTGGGGTGGTGATCAGACCTTGAGGTACTGTGCGACGAGGTCGTCATCGAGCTCATCCATAGTGCCGCCCGCGGCCACGCGTCCACGCTCGAGAATAAAGAAACGCTGCGCCAAGCGGCGCGCAAAGGGCAGCTTCTGCTCGACCAGCAGGACCGTGACGCCATACTGGGTGCGCGCCCGGTCGACCCCGTCGGCCACCTCTTGCTCCGCTTCCCGCGACAGCCGCAGCCGGTCGACGACGTCGCCAATCTGCGCGACGATGTTGGGTTGGATGCCTTCGGTGGGCTCGTCCAGGATCAACAACTTGGGATCGATGGCGAGCGCTCGGCCAATGGCCAACTGCTGCTGTTGGCCGCCCGACAGATCGCCCCCGCGCCGGTTCAGCATGTCTTTCAGCACCGGAAATAGGTCAAAGACCATCTCGGGCAGCTCCCGCAGGCTGTCCCGGCGGGCTCCCAGACCCGTCCGGAGGTTCTCTTCCACCGTGAGCTGAGCGAAGATCTCGCGGCCCTGGGGCACGTAGCCGATGCCCGCTCGGGCCCGTCGCTCGGCCGGCTTGGAGACCAGCTCTTCGCCGTCGAACTTCATGCCCCCGGTCGCCGGCAGCAGTCCCATGATGCTGCGCAGGAGGGTCGTCTTGCCTACTCCGTTGCGCCCCATCACGACCACGCACTCGCCGCGGGGGACGTCGAGGTCCACGTCCCACAGGGTATGGCTCTCGCCATAGTACTGATTCAGCTTCTGGATCTCGAGCAGTCCCATCTATGATCCCAAATACACTTCGATGACCGCGGGATCGCTCTGCACCTTGTCCATGGAGCCTTCCGCGAGCACCGAGCCCTCGTGGAGCACGGTGACGGTCCGCGCAATCCGTCGCACGAACTCCATGTCGTGCTCCACCACCACGATCGTCCGCTCACCCGCCAGTGAGTTCAGCAGTTCGGCGGTGCGGTCGATCTCCTGATGGGTCATGCCAGCCACCGGCTCGTCGACGAGCATGACCCGCGGGTCCTGGACGAGCAGCATGCCGATCTCGAGCCATTGCTTTTGCCCGTGGGACAGCAGCCCGGAGCGATCGCTGCGCTGGTCGGCAAGGCCGATGGTTTGAAGGGCGGACTCGATCCGGTCACCCTGCTCGCCCGAGAGCTTCGCAAACAGGGTGCTGAAAACGTCCTTGTGACCCTTACAGGCGAGCTCGAGGTTTTCGAATACGCTCAGTTGCTCGAATACGGTCGGCCGTTGGAACTTACGCCCAACGCCAATCCGCGCGATCTCCGGCTCGGACATGCGCGTGAGTTCCACACTGCCGTTTTGCATGAAGACCCTGCCCGTGTCGGGCCGAGTTTTGCCGGTGATCACGTCCATCATCGTGGTCTTCCCGGCCCCGTTGGGTCCAATGATGCAGCGCAGTTCACCCGGGGCGAGCACCAGGGAGAGCTGGTTGAGTGCGCGAAAGCCGTCGAACGACACCGTAACGTGGTCCACCCACAGCATCGAGCGCATGCCCTGCGCTACGTCTGCCCCTTCGTCGCTGTCGACCGGCTGCTCGTCGGCGCTGCTTCCCGCTTCTGTGGCCCTCTCTGTGGTCATGGCGCTTCCCTCGCGACTTCGTGGGACGGGTCCTGTGTCTCGTGGTTGCCGCGTCGGCGCACAAGCCGAGGCAAGCGCCCCAGCAGCGAAAGCAATCCCTGCGGGACCAGCAGTGTGACCAGCACAAACAGCCCGCCGAGGAAGAATAGCCACAGGTCGGGGTACGCCGCGGTCAGGTAGCTCTTGAAGCCGTTGACGAGCAAGGCGCCGACCGCTGCGCCCACGAGCGTGCCGCGGCCGCCCACGGCGACCCAGATGGCGATCTCGATCGAGTTGGCCGGGGCCAGTTCGCTCGGGTTGATGATGCCCACCTGGGGCACGTACAGGGCGCCGGCCAAGCCGCAGAGCATGGCAGAGATCGTCCAGGCGAATAGCTTGAAGGCCACCGGATCGTAACCGGCGAACATGACCCGGCTTTCCTGGTCGCGTACGGCCATGAGCACGCGGCCTAGCTTGCTGGTCACCACGTAGCGGCACAGCAGGTAACCCACGAGCAAGGCCCCGGCGGCTGCGGTGTAGAGGTTTACCTTGACCGCCTGATCCTGGAGCGACCAACCCAGAATCGTTTTGAAGTCGGTCAGACCGTTGTTGCCCCCAAAGCCGGTGTTGTTCCGGAACATCAGCAGCATCAGTGCATAGGTCATGGCCTGCGTGATGATCGAGAAGTAGACGCCCTTGATGCGGGAGCGGAAGGCCAGGAATCCAAAGACGAAGGCCATGATGCCGGGCACGAGGATGGCGGCGGCCATGGCGACGCCGAAATCGTCGAATGGCCGCCAAAACCAGGGAAGCTCCTTCCAGTCGAGAAACACCATGAAGTCGGGCAGCTCGCTACGGTACACACCCTGGGTCCCGATCGACCGCATCAGGTACATGCCCATTGCATAGCCACCAGTGGCGAAGAAGACGGCGTGCCCCAGACTAAGGATGCCGGTGTAACCCCACACCAGGTCCATCGCGATCGCCACCAGCATGAAGCACAGAAACTTGCCGAGCAGCGGCACCAGGTAGTCCGGCAGGTGGAGTGCGGAGTCGGTCGCCACACTCGTGTTGAGCGCTGGGACGGCAACGAGGAGCAAAACGGCAATGGCCGCAAAAGCGAGCCACTGCAAGGGTGAGTGGATCTCAAACAGGCGCTTCCTGACCGCTTGCATTGGTAGTCGAACCTAGCCTTCCGCCGCACGGCCCTTGAGGGCGAATAGGCCCTGCGGGCGGCGCTGGATGAAGAGAATGATGAACCCAAGCACCATGATCTTTCCGAGCACGGCACCGGACACCGGTTCGAGAATCTTGTTGACCGTGCCGAGGCCCAGCGCGGCCACCACCGTTCCGGCGAGCTCACCGACGCCACCCACGACCACCACCATGAAGCTGTCTACGATATATTGCTGGCCCAGCTCCGGGCCGACATTGCCGATCTGTGACAAGGCCACGCCGCCCAGGCCTGCCACCGCAGAACCAAGACCAAATGTCATCATGTCCACGCGCTCGGTCGGAATGCCCATGCAACGGGCCATGCGACGGTTCTGGGTGATGGCCCGCACATGCAGGCCCAGATGGGTGAACCGCAGAAGATACCAAACGAACCCCACAACCGCCGCGACGAAGGCCATCGTGGCCAGTCGCGTGTAGGGCAGCACGACCCCGGAAACGAGTTCCCATCCACCCGATAGCCACGATGGGTTGGCCACGGTCACATTTTGGGCACCGAACGTTAGGCGGACCACCTGAATAATGATCAGGCTGATACCCCAGGTTGCTAGTAGCGTCTCGAGCGGACGACCGTAGAGAAACCGAATGACCGTGCGTTCCAACAGGACCCCGACCAGGAAGCATACGATGAAGGCCGTCGGCAGCGCTGCTAGCAAGTACCAGTCGAGTGCTGCAGGAGCCGCTGTGGCAAAGACGTCTTGTACGACGTAGGCCGAATAGGCTCCCAGCATGATCATCTCTCCGTGGGCCATGTTGATCACCCCCATCAGTCCGAAGGTAATCGCGAGACCGAGCGCAGCCAGCAGCAACACGCTGCCGAGACTCATGCCGTAGAAGATATCGCGCACGATGCGGACGAGCAGCTCCTTGCCTTCCAGGGAGCTGACAGCGGACGTGAGCGCAGCCCGCACGTCCGGGTCCGGCTCGCTGAAACGGCCTGCGCCATCGCGCTCGAGCATGGCCTTGAGCTGTGGCTTCAAAGACAGCTCTCCCACGTCGGCGATGGTGCGCACGGCGGCCAGTCGCTGCGCGGCGCTGTCGCTCTTCAGGTCGATTTGTGCGACTGCCAGGGAGAGCAGCTCCTTGGTTTCGGAATCGGTCTCCTTTTCCAGCGTTGTTCGTAGGTACTCGGCATCGTCGGCGCCGGGCGCTTGCGAGACCACCCGTGCGCCGGCGCGACGGACCTCCACGTCCTGGGAATGGAGCCGCAACTGAGCCAGTGCCTTGCGAACGGCTCGCCGGGTCGCGTTTGTAAGAGACACGCGGCGCGTCTTGGGGGGCGTCTCGACTACCTTGCCCGTGGCGACGTCGGCCAGGTCCCCCGACGGGCCTGCTATGAACACTTGACCGTTCGACGCCGCCTTCAGGCGACGTTGCTCAAGAGCTTCGAGGACTGCGAGAGCCCGAGGGTCCTTGTGCTTGCCCAGCGCCACAATGGCCGTCCGGACCTCACGGGTGTCCTTGGTGGTGAGCCTCCGGGCAAGCTGGGGCACGGATTGCGCGCCGGCTGTGGACGTCCCGGCGAACACAATGGCTAGCAATCCGAGGATGGCGGTCAAGCGGGCGACGAGCGGGGTTGCGCGTAGGGGGTTGGTGATACACATGGATTGGCGGAGTTGCAGCACTGGAGGAACCGCACTCCCCCACCAGGCCAAGCCGCAGCAGGCAGGGGAGTACGGCGTTAGAAGCTAAGCGGTGCAGTCTTCGTCGAAGCCGTCAGGTACAGCTGCTTGACGGCAGGGGAGATCGCGTGGCGCTTGGGCCTCTACTACTTGGCGGCCAGTGAACCGCCGAACTTGGCGGCTGTGCAGTTCCCGCAGACCCAAGGGTAGGTCCAGTCGGCGACCTTCTTGGCGCTCTCCGGGACATACTTGCTCCAGGGCTCGGCGCGGATTGGGCCCTCTGTCTTCCAGACGATGTTGAACTGGCCATCCTCCTGGACCTCGCCGATCAAGACCGGCTTGTGCAGGTGGTGGTTGCGCTCGTCCATCTTGATCTCGAAGCCGGCCGGGCCCTTGAATACCTGGCCCGCGACCGCCTGGCGAACGGCGTCTACGTGCGTCGTGCCGGCCTGTTCCACCGCTTGACGCCACATGTGAATTCCGATGTACGTCGCTTCCATCGGGTCGTTGGTGACGCGCTTGTCGCCGTCCGGCAGGTTGTTCTTCTTGACGTATGCCTTCCACTTGTCGATGAACCCGCTGTTGATCGGGTTGTCGATCGACATGAAGTAGTTCCAGGCTGCCAGGTGGCCCACCAGCGGCTTTGTGTCGATGCCGCGCAGCTCTTCCTCGCCCACGGAAAAGGCGACGACTGGCACGTCCTCCGCCTTCAAACCTTGGTTCGCGAGCTCCTTGTAAAACGGGACGTTTGAGTCGCCGTTGATAGTGGAGACAACCGCTGTCGGTCCAGCCTCTGCGAACTTCTTGATGTTCGCGATGATGGTCTGGTAGTCGGAGTGACCGAACGGGGTGTACTCTTCCATGATCGCGTCGTCGGCTACGCCCTTGGACTTGAGGAAGTAGCGCAGGATCTTGTTGGTCGTTCGTGGGTACACGTAGTCGGTGCCGAGCAGAACCCACCGTTTGGCGCCGCCTCCAGCTTCGCTCATCAGGTACTCGACAGCGGGAATCGCCTGCTGGTTCGGTGCCGCGCCGGTATAGAAGACGTTGTAGGAGGACTCCTCGCCTTCGTACTGAACCGGGTAGAACAGCAGCCCGTTCAGTTCCTCGAACACGGGAAGGACCGATTTACGCGACACGGAGGTCCAACATCCGAAGGTGACCGCCACGCCTTCTTTCTGGATGAGTTCGCGCGCTTTTTCAGCGAACAAGGGCCAGTCGGAGGCCGGGTCGACCACCACTGGCTCCAGCTTGCGGCCCAATACGCCACCGGCGGAGTTGATCTCTTCGATCGTCATCAGGGCCACGTCTTTCAGCGAGGTCTCGCTGATCGCCATGGTTCCCGACAGCGAATGGAGGATTCCCACCTTGATCGGGCCGGTGTCGTCGACCGCTTTGGGTGCCGGGGCTTCGGCCACGGCCGGCTTGTCGGCTGCCGGTTCTTCCCCCTTGGGTTTGGGCGCCTCCGCGGGTTTTTGACAGCCGGCGACCAGCGCGGCCATCACGCTAAGAAGGGTCACTAGTTTGCGCATCGTTTCCATTGCTCCCTTGCTGTTCTCGGGCGGTTGGCCGTCATGCGGACCATCCCAGCCCCCGTCTGGATGCAGACTCCTCTTGCCACCCACCGCAGGGGTGACCCGGGTGCTTCGCCGCGGCTCTCGACCGCAGTGTTGCTGGTGGTAATCGGGGTCTGTTTCCGGGAGTTGTCCGGCTTGTTAAATGCAGCTCTATGTGAGGTGGATCACGTTCTGTTGCGAGCCGGTGACCAGCTGGAAACCCGCCGGATTCGCAGGCGAAGCGTGGGCCCACGACGCGTGCCTTCGGCCGGTTGCCGGATGGTCGTTTTTGGGTGCGCCAGCTGGTTTGGGGGGGCGCGGTGGTCCGCGCTTCAAATGGAGTTGAGGACCGCCCGCTTTACGGCTTCGTAATCGTTCGGCAACGATTTGGGCTGATTGGGCAGGTCGCTGTCAATGTCGCGCAGGCGCTGCTCGTGGTAGCGGATCTTGAAATCGGTGAATTTCAGTCCGCTCGCGGTTGATACGACAACGACGCGGTCGCCAGGCTTGATCTGCTTGCTTCCGATGAGTTTGGACAAACACGCCAACGCGACACCGGTGTGCGGGCACGCGAACGTGCCCGTGCGGTCGGCAGCAGCAGCGGCCTCGGACAACTCCTTCTCGGACGCTTGCTCCACAACCCCCTCGTACTTTTCCAGGGTACGAACCGCGCGCTGAAAGGACACCGGGTTGCCGATCCGGATCGCGCTCGCTTCCGTCGGTTGCGCCGTGATCGGCTCGAACGTGTGCCAGCCCTTCTGATAGGCCAGGTACAGGGGGTTGGCAGCTTGTGCCTGGGCCACGCAGATCCGGGGCCGCCGCGTGATCAGGCCCAGGGCTTCGAGCATATCGAAGCCGGCTCCCAGGGCGGACACGTTGCCCAGATTGCCACCCGGGATGATCACCCAGTCGGGGACCTGCCAGTCAAACTGCTGAACGACCTCGATGCCCACGGTCTTCTGGCCCTCCAGCCGTAGGGAGTTCATGGAGTTGGCGAGGTAGATGCCGTCCTCTTCCGCCAGCCGTTTGACGATCGCCATGCAGCCGTCGAAATCGGTATCCAGGGCACACACAAGGGCGTTGTTGGCCAGTGGCTGAACCAACTGGGCGGTGGTCACCTTGCCGGCGGGCAACAGCACAACGGCCCGGATCCCTGCGGCGGCACAGTACGCAGCCAGGGCCGCGGAGGTGTCGCCGGTCGAGGCGCACACGATCGCTTGGATCGGGGTCCCCTGGGAAATCATCTGCTTGACCACACTGACGAGCACGGTCATCCCAAGGTCTTTGAATGACCCCGTGTGGCTGTTGCCGCACAGCTTGATCCACAAATCGTCGAGCCCGAGGCTCGCACCGTAACGCTCAGCCCAGAACAGATTCGTGTGGCCTTCGTGCAACGACACAATGTTGTTGTCGTCGATGCCCGGCATGACCCACTCTTTTTTGCCCCAGACGCCGCTGGCGTAGGGCCACTTGTTTGAGCCCTTGCGTTCGTCGAACAGTTTGATCCAGGACGCTGGGCTACGGTCCTTGAGGGCCGCGAGGTCGTGCTCGACCTCCAGCAGTTCGCCGGTCGTCGGGGAGCGGTAAATGACCTGATCGACGGGAAACGTTTCCTCCGTTCCGACGCAACGATATCGGCAACTGTAGCTCATGGGCGCGGAGAATAGCCCACTTGCCGGGGGTCGTCCCGTACGAAATAAGCACATTCTTGCAGCCTTGACGGCTGGCAACCCTCGCGCGGCTAGCTAGCTAGCTGCCGCACAGGTAGTCGACACCCTCCTGGTATCCGAGCGCAGATAGGTGTTGGCGCACCCGTTCGCGCGCGCCGCGGGCACCGACTGCAACGAGCAACCACGCCGAGCGCCGATGGCGCAGGCTGTCGGGATCCTCGATGGGTGCACCACGCGCACAACGCCCGATTTTCCTGGGGTCGATATCGATGAAGCGTTCAACCCGGACGCCATGGGGCTCCAAGGCACGCACCAGGCGCTTGCCCGTCTTGCCAGCGCCCCAGACGCTGATGGCGCCAGGGCGGCTCTGCAGCCGACGTGCTAGGAACGGCGCCTTGCAGGCGACGAAGCGATCGGCTGCGTAGCGTGGATCGGTGGTGGTGGCTCGGTCCGGCCCCTGTCGCCACGAGAGCAGCCTTTCTGGCACCTTGGCGATGCCATAGCCGGCGGCGTCCAGGCGCAGCCACAGGTCGTAGTCCTCTGGAAATGGGCCGTCGCGGTAGCCGCCAAGCGAAGCCCACGCGGACCGACGCAGGATCGTCGATGGATGACATACGGGGGACTCGACGAACAGTTGGGCGTGGTGTTGATTCGGCGTCGTGAGCGAGTGCTGCCAGGCTACGTACGATCGCATGCCATCGCCGATCGGGTCCTGTGAGATCAGTTCGACCTGGGCGCCAAGCACCGCAATCCGCGGCTGAGCTTCTAGATGGGCCAGCTGCGTCGCGAGGCGCGTGTCCATGCACACATCGTCCGCGTCCATGCGTGCGATGACGTCACCGCCGCAGGCTGCGATGCCATGGTTGAGCGCACGCGCGATGCCCACTCCGCCGCTCTCGACGACACGCACCTGGCGGTGGCGTGCGGCGCAACGCGCAAGCCATTGGGCGCTGCCGTCTTGGCTCCCGTCTTCCACTGCGACCACCTCGAATGCGGGCGCGCCCCGCTGCGACAGCACACTGTCAAGCGCCTCAGGTAGCGTGTCCAAGGCATCGCGCACGGGCATGACCACCGAGAGCGATCGCTCTGCGGTCATGAGTCGTTGCACTCGCCGTCCGGATCACCCGTAATCTGCGGCCGCAGGTCCTCGGTATGCGCCATCCAAGCGTCGATGATCGCACGTGGCACGTCTTTCTCGATCAGCACTTCCTCGAGAAGCTTCTTGCGGCGCGCAAACTGCCCACCCATGATCGGGTGTTGCGCATGCGCTTGGCGCAGTGGGCGTCCGGTGTAGCGCTGTGGCCCCCCGAGAAAGGCTGCGGCCAGCTCGAATTCTTTGTCCTTGATGCGCTTCTTGTCGGCGTTGCGGAAGAAGAAGCCGATCATGATATCGGCGAACAGACGTTCGACGAACTCGTCGATGATCGCTCGGAGCTGCGGTTCGCCGCCGATCTGTTCGTACGCGGATTCGTCACTCACGTCGTGACTTTTACCACGTCTTCGTCGGCTAGTTCCGAAAGCTGCGCGAGCACCATGGGATGGCTCAGGGCGATTTGCGAGAACATTTCCACCGGCAGTCGTAGCACGATCATGTTGACCTCGGCCGTGATATCCGCGCGCGATGGTTCCCGGGAGAGCAGGGCAGCCTGGCCGAACATATGCCCGGGTCCGAGCGAGCGCGCGGGGGCCCCGGGGATTTCCACCCGCAGCTTGCCGGTGAGCGCGATGTACAGGGCGTCCATGCTCTTTCCGACCAGGGCCAGCTGGGTGCCGGCTGCCGCTCGGCGGACCTCGAACGTGCGCGCCAGCTGAGTTCTTTCCGGTCCTGAAAACTCGGAGAACAGCGGCGATGTTTGCAGGAGGTTGCCGAGCAAACGACGGGTCAGTAGGGCCAGCAGGATCTCCGCAACACGCGGGTGTTTCTGGATCAAGCCATGCAGGACCTGTCGCGGGATTCGCAGCGCGACCAGACGCCCCTGGGCGATGGCGTTGGCGTGGCGCGGTTGGTCCTCCAGTAGGCAGCCCTCACCGAACACGTCGCCCTCGGTCAGGGTCAGCTGGATCTTCTGACCGGGTACGATAACCCGCACCGAGCCTTCCAGGATTCCGAACAGAGCATCCGAAGGTTCGCCCGTGCGCGCGACCATCTCCCCGTGTTCGGCCTCGATCAGGCTCGCGTCGCGCAGCATGTCCGCTAGCGCTTCTTTGCCGACGTCGGCGAACAGCGGAAACAGCGGCAGCTTCGACAGGGCATTGGCGCTCGGTTCCGGTGGTAGCGACTCGTGGGCGGGCGGCAGTGAGCGGGGCTCGAACTCGGCGTCGCTCAGTTCGAACGTCAGGCTGTCCCGCGGCGGTTCCGGGGCCATGGAGAAGCGTGTCTCGTCCGGCTTCGCAGCCGGATCAACGGTCAGTTCCGGGGCACCGACCAGGGCGTCGCTGTAAATGTCCGCCACATCGGGGGCGGGCGGTGCTTGGGGGATCGCCTGTTGGGGCGCCTTGGCCGGTTGGGAGGCCAAGTCGCTGGGGGGCAACGAAAGCGAATCGAGCGTGATGGGGTCGGGTCGCCGGGCTGCCAGGC
>JAPPOR010000976.1 GCA_028817905.1 Myxococcales bacterium | reverse complement strand
GGAAAGCTGACGAAATGGGGCCTTGATGGCGGGCGGCCAAGGTATTATATCCATGTATTCAGATTGTCGGATATCGAAACATGAATCTGGAGCGCTACGCCGAGGCACTGGGCCTGCTCGGAGACGAAAATCGCCTGCGATTATGCGCACTTTTGGCGGAGCGGGAGCTATGCGTCTCCGAGCTGGTGCGGGTCACCGGCCTCCCGCAGTCGCGGGTGTCGACCCATCTGGCACGCATGCGCGACGCCGGCGTGCTGCGCCACCGCCGGAGCGGCACCCAGACCTTCTATGGGCTGGCACACGAAGGACTGACCAAGCCCGTGCGCGACGTGCTGGACGAAGTGGCGGCGTCATCCGACAAGACCCTCCAGGCAGACCGAAAGCGGCTCGCCGCGCTCGATGCGGAGCGCCGTGAGGGGCTACCGGAGTCGGTCATCCTGGAACTCGACCGTGACTACTCCCCTGGGCGGACATGGCAATCCCTGGCCCTGGGGCATGCCGCGCTGTTGCGCTTGGGCGACGTTCTCGACGTCGGCTCAGGGGACGGGACGGCGGCCAGCGTGCTGGCTCCCTATTGCAGATCACTCATGTGCATCGACACCGATGCCCGCGCCATCGGTGCTGCCCGGGATCGCCTTGCGCGCCATGCCCACGCCCTGGCTCAGGTGGCCGACGTCCATGCGCTGCCCTTCGACGCCGCACGCTTCGACGACGTGCTCGTGTTCCACACGCTGACCTACGCGGAACATCCCGAACAGGCACTGTCGGAGTGCGCACGCGTGCTCCGGCCGGGCGGACGCGTCGTGATCCTATGCCTGGACCGGCACGAATCCGGTGAACTCAGCGCCCACTACGGGATGCGTCACCCTGGGTTCACTCCTCGCCGCCTGAGCTCTCTGCTGCGCGGCGCCGGCCTGACCGTATGCGAGGCCGAGCTCGCCTGTCGCGAAGCCAAGAAACCCCACCTGCGCGTCGTGTTGGCGGTGGCTGAAAAGCCACAAGCCCTCTCCGGCGCTCAGCAACCCACGCGCAGCACTGGCGCGGACAACACGAAGTAGGCCATGCCCCCAGACCAGCATCCAATCGAGAAACTCCTGCAGGAACGCATCCTCATCATCGATGGCGCGATGGGCACCACCATCCGCAGCTACGATATGAAAGAGGCGGATATCCGCGGCGAGCGCTTCAAGGACAACGACAAGGACCTGCTCAACAACGGGGACCTGTTCTCGCTCACCCAGCCAGACATGATCTGCGACATACATCGTCGCTTCCTCGAGGCGGGCGCGGACATCATCGAGACCAACACCTTTGGCGCGACCGGCATCACCCAGAGCGAGTTCTTCGTCGAGGACCCGCGCGAGCGGGGCGGTCGCAAGAACCCCGACTTCTACCAAGAGATCGTCGAAAACGACTTCCTCAACGAGCTGGCTTGGGAAATCAACGAACAGTCGGCGCGCCAGTGCAGGATATGGGCCGATCGGGTCGCCAACCAGGACGGCAAGCCCCGCTTCGTCGCGGGAGCGGTCGGTCCGATGACCGTATCCCTGACCAACTCCCCGGACGCAGACGACCCCGGCTTCCGCGTCGTGACCTTCGACCAGGTCAAGGGCGCCTACGCCGACCAGGTCAAGGCGTTGATCGCCGGGGGCGTCGACCTGCTGCTGGTGGAAACGATCTTCGACTCGCTCAACGCCAAGGCAGCGCTGGTAGCCATTCAGGAGGTCTTCGAGCAATCGGGCAAGACGCTGCCGATCATGATCTCGGCCGCCGTGGGGCGCGGAGGCGAAACCATGATTTCAGCCCAAACCGTCGAGGCCTATTGGAACGCGGTCAAGCACGTCGACCCCTTATCCGTGGGCTTGAACTGCTCGCTCGGTCCGGACCTGATGTTTCCGTTCCTGCAGGAGCTGTCAGACAAATCCAGTTGCGCCATCTCGGCCTATCCCAACGCCGGACTCCCGAACCCCCTGTCAGCCACGGGGTTCGATCTCGGCCCCGAGGACATGGGACGCTTCCTGAGCGATTTCGCCGGTGCGGGCGCGCTCAACATCGCCGGCGGTTGCTGCGGCAACACCCCGGAGCACATCGCGGCTATCGCCAAGGCCTTGCATGGCAAGCACCCGCGCGATGTACCGGCCTACCGACATCATCATGACCACAGGGGGTCGACCGAGCCCGACCGCAAGCTGAGCGTGAGCGTGCCGGAGACGGTCAGCAAGCAGAGCTTTTGCCCCCTGCGACTGTCGGGGTCGCAACCCTTCACGCAGCAACAGGGCGTGTACATGATGATCGGTGAGCGTACGAACGTCGCAGGCTCGCCGCGCTTCGCCAAGCTGATCAAGAAGGGCGACTACGAAGCCGGCGTGAACGTCGCGCGCCAACAGGTCGACAACGGCGCGAACGTGATCGATATCTGCATGGACGAGGGGATGATCGACGGCGTGCAGGCGATGTCGCGCTTTCTTTCGCTGCTCGCAAGCGAGCCGGAGGTTGCGGCGGTCCCGTTCATGGTCGACTCGTCCAAGTGGGAAGTCATCGAGGCCGGCCTGCGGCAACTACAGGGCAAGGGCATCGTCAACTCGATCTCGCTCAAGGAGGGCGAGGAGGTATTCCGCCAGCGGGCGCGAACCATCATGCGCTATGGTGCGGCCACCGTAGTGATGGCCTTCGATGAAGAGGGCCAGGCGGCAACCTTCGAAGACAAGATCCGCATCTGCGAGCGTGCTTACCGCATTCTCGTCAACGAGGTGGGGTTCCCACCCGAAGACATCATCTTCGACCCCAACGTCCTGACGGTCGCCACCGGCATGACGGAACACGACAACTACGCGGTCGACTTCATCGAGGCCACGCGCTGGATCAAGCAACACCTGCCGCACGCCAAGGTCAGCGGCGGGGTCTCGAACATCTCCTTCAGTTTTCGCGGAAACAACCGCGTGCGTGAGGCGATGCACTCGGCCTTCCTGTACCACGCAATCGAAGCCGGCATGGACATGGGCATCGTGAATGCCGGGATGCTCGAAGTCTACGAGGAGATCGAGCCCAAGCTCAAGGAGTTGGTCGAGGACGTTCTGCTCAATCGACGGCCGGACGCGACCGAGCGACTGGTCGACTTTGGCGAGGAGCTCAAGGCAGCAGGCGAAAGCGGGGGGAGCAACAAGGGGGGAGACAAGAAGAACGCCGAGTGGCGTGGCGGCACGGTCGAACAGCGCTTGTCCCACGCCCTGGTCAAGGGCATTGACACGTTCATCGAGGAGGACACCGAGGAAGCGCGGCAAAAGCTCGGAAAGCCACTATCGGTCATCGAGGGACCACTGATGGACGGCATGGGAGTCGTCGGCGACCTGTTCGGGGCGGGCAAGATGTTTCTGCCCCAGGTAGTCAAGTCCGCCCGTGTGATGAAGAAGTCGGTTGCCTACCTGACCCCCTTCATGGAGGCGGAGAAGGCCGCGGCCGCCGCCGCAGGCCGCGACATGCGCGCGCAGGGCAAGGTCTTGCTCGCCACCGTCAAGGGAGACGTGCATGACATCGGAAAGAACATCGTTGGCGTGGTGCTCGCGTGCAACAACTACGAAGTGATCGACATGGGAGTAATGGTCCCCTGCGAGAAGATTCTCCAGCGCGCTCGGGAGATCGATGCGGATATCATCGGTCTGTCGGGCCTGATTACGCCGTCACTGGATGAGATGACACACGTAGCGCGCGAGATGCAGCGCCAGGGTCTGGAACAACCACTGTTGATCGGCGGAGCGACTACCAGTCGCGCCCACACCGCCGTCAAGATCGCACCCAGCTATGGGCAGCCCGTTGTCCACGTTCTAGACGCCAGCCGCGCCGTGCCCGTGACAACTTCCCTGTTGAGCGAGCACAAGGCCGCCTTCGTCGAAGAGCACAAAGCGGACTATGAGCGACTGCGCCGTCGCCATGCCGCACCGGCGGAGTCCCTGCTTTCGCTCGAAGAGGCGCGTGCAAGTCGACCACAGCTTGAGTGGACTCCGGCCGATGTCGCAACCCCCAGACAAACAGGTCTGCAGGTACTCGAGAACTTTCCCCTCGAGACCCTGCGCGACTACATCGACTGGACACCGTTCTTTCACACGTGGGAGCTCAAGGGCGTCTACCCACGCATTCTCGAACACGAGAAATACGGCGATCAGGCCAAGACGCTGTACGCGGATGCGCAGGAGCTACTCGACCGGATCATCGAGGGCAAGCTCCTGACCGCCCACGGGGTCTACGGGCTGTTCCCCGCCAACGCCGTCGGCGATGACGTCGAATTGTATCGGGATGCCGCCCGCAGCGAGCCACTCACCCGATTTCACTTCTTGCGGCAGCAAAAGGCGCGCGAGGGTGAGCCCTGCCGCGCGCTCGGCGACTTCGTCGCCCCCAGGGAAACGGGCCTGCCTGACCACATAGGCGCCTTCGCGGTGACCGCCGGTCTGGGCAGCAAAGAACTCGCCGACAAGTACCGGCAGGCCCATGATGACTACAGCGCAATCATGACCGAGGCCCTGGCGGATCGCCTTGCGGAGGCGTTCGCAGAATACCTACACCAGCGGGTCCGCATGGAATGGGGCTACGGCCAAGACGAGAAGCTGACGCGGCAGGAGCTGATTGGCGAGAAGTACCGCGGTATTCGACCGGCGGCTGGCTATCCTGCCTGCCCCGACCACACCGAAAAGCGCATTCTGTGGGAACTGCTCGACGTGGAGAAGAACACCGGAATGAAACTCACCGAGTCATGTGCGATGTGGCCAGGCGCCAGTGTCAGCGGTCTCTATTTCGCCCACCCGCGCTCACGGTACTTCACGTTGGGCAAGATCGAGCGCGATCAGGTCGCCGACTATGCCAGGCGCAAGGGCATGACTGAAGCGGAGGTCGAGCGCTGGCTTGCGCCAAACCTGAACTACGATCCGTGACAGATCCCGGGTAGGCTTTGAGCCCATGGGGACGAGGTCAGCAGTCCGGTCAGCTCTACTCGCAAGCAGCCATGGGTGGCGGTTCATCTTCAAGATCGCCGGCATCCACTAGTGCCTGACACACGACCTCAACGAAGCTGTCATTGGGTACCAGCCTGGGATAGCAAGCCGCGAGCGCGACGACCCCAACGATCCTCTCGCCCTGGTCCCGACGAACGAGCAAAGGCACGAACTCGTAGGGTTCGCCGTTGTCGTCAGTCCAGTCGAGCTGGGCGTCCCCTGCCCTACCGTTCAATGCGACGCTCATGGTGTAGCCCATCGTAGGGCTCTCCAACGCCGAGCGCTCCGCCACTTCCGCAGCGACGAACTCACTCGCGAACGACCGCAAGGCTAGACTCGGCGCTTGCGCATTGGCGCTGGCAATCACCTCCAATCCCGAAGACCGAACCGCAAACAGGTGGCCGTCGTTGGCTGTCGAGTTGTTGAGCAAAAGCCTCAGGGCGTGTTCGCACCGTACGTCAGCCGTCTCGATTTCCAGGATCTCACTTCGGACAGCGTGGCCAGCGGCGACTTGCTCGACCTCCAACTGCGAGGGGAGGCCATTGAGCAGCATACCTTGCGAGCGAGCCGCTTCGAGCAAGCTTTCGAACTTGGAAGCGAGCGCAGGCCATTTCGTAGTGCGGTAGCGTCGGCGGCACTCCACGGCGTGGCGGACGAATGCGGACTCGTCGGCCATCCGTATCGCCAACCTGGCCCGAGCATCGTGGCAGCAGGCCACTACCAGGTCCATGTTGCGAACCGCCATGAGGTCGTCCAGGACCTGCTCAATCTCGCGCTTCGCCGTCTCCAGGTCGCCGAGCTCGCCTCTGGCCATCGCAACCTGCACGCGGACAAGGTAGAGACCATCGTCAACCCCTCGATCCCTCGCAGCCTCCAGGTATTTCGCACCCACGCGCTCGACCTGGGCATGGTCACAGACCGCGGCCAGCACAGATAGGTGGGTCCGTACCGCGTCGAGCCATGACCGGTGCTTTCCCGCACCGGCGCCAAGGGCGGCCTCCACCAGGTCACGCGCGGCCGTATGGTTGCCACGCAAGCACTCGTATTCCGACGAGACCTGCAGGAAATGTGCTTCCATCCCCGGGTGCAGGCGGCTGAGCGCCTGCAGGCGGTCCAGGCGTGGTTTGAGCGCCACGAGATCGCCCGCAATCGCCCACCAGTTGGCCTCGCGCGGGATAAGCACATCCTGCATGGCGCCTCGCACCCCGGTTGCCAATTGCAGCGCTGCCAGCTCCTGTTCACAATGTCGCGCCGCGGGCAGGTCCCCCTGGCCCAGGTGGTATAACCGCCGAATATCCCACGCCGCCGCCTTCCAGGCCGGGTATTCGGCGAGCTCGTCGGCACGGGCCAACGGATCGCCCGTGCCAGTGTAGAGCTCGGGTTGGGCCAACGCGTAGGTCACGCCGAGCCAGGAACGCAGCCTACCTTCGTCGGCATTATCGCACTCCAGTTCGGAAAGGATGGTCGACAGACGCCGGTGCATGGGCCCGTGGCGCCCGAGGCTCCAGTCCCAGAGCGCGCACTTGATCTGCTCGATGATCGCAACCATGGGCGCCAGCGGGGCGAAGGGTGCAAGCGAGGGCAGTGACTCGAGCAGCGCATAGTCGCACGTATTGGAGGCAAAGCCCGCGATCCCGGAGACGAGGGTGGCTAGCGCTGGAAGCGCACTGTCCGGAGCGAGGATACGCTCCTCGCTCGGCGTCGCATCGAAACGGGCTTGGGCTCGGGAGAGGGCGTTGCCCAGGCGCGTCTTGTCATCCAGACCTTCGGGTTGTTGATGCCAATCATCGAGCCCGGACGCCTGGGTCAGTTCCGCAAGGAGCCAGCGCAGATGTGGATGCATGCCGGGCACTCCCAGGTTGCGTCCCACGTTGAACAGCTCTAGGCGAAGCGCATAGTGCTCACGCCGCGGCCTGGACAGTTTCTCCGCTGCGCCGATCGCCAGCGCAAGCAGGTCCGGATAGTCCTCAGGGCCGGTGTCCCAGCGCGACTGTCGAGCGATTTGTCCCACGATGGCCTCGACCGCGAGGGCATCTTGCCCTGCTGCGAACCGATGACGCGCCACACGTATCGAGTCGCGGCCAGCACGCGCGAGGACGGTTGCGATGTCGGCGTGGAGCAACGCCTTGCGCGAGTCCCCCATCTCAGAGGTGAGCACCGCCGCCCACCCGGGGCCAGCGAAGCGAACGTCGTTCCCCTGCCGCTGAACCACACCCGCTCGCGTGAGTTCCCGCAGCGCCTGATGCACGGACAGGAGCCGGACACCGCCCAGGGCCGCCGCGTATTCCGAAAGGTCGAGGGGTTCATCCTGCGTCAACGACAGTGCGTCCGCAAGCGCGCGCGCCCCGTCGCCCAAGCGCTCGAGCTTTCCAGTGAGCCGCGTACCCAGACCGGCCCCAAGGGTTCTGGGCTCGAGCCGTTCTGGAAGCAACCACCGTCCGGCTTCATAGCGGGCAAGCCCGCGATCGACGAGTTCCTGCGCCAGTTCCATGGTAGCCCGGGGATTGCCATAGGCCTGCTGGTGGATGCGCGCACTCACGACTTCCAGCCCTGGTGCATCCCCAAACACTGACGCCAGCAGCGTATTCGTGCCCTCGGGGCCGAAGGCCTCCAGCTGGACTCGCTGTGCCGCCGCGCACAACAAGTCCGCAGCCGTCGGGGCCCTGGCCTGAGCGCCGAGCTCACGCGTCGCGATCACCGCCAAACGCCGCTGGCCACATTCCTGGACCACGCGCGCGATCACGGAAGCGCTGGGCTCATCGAGACGATCGAAGTCGTCGACCAAGACAACAACGTGCTTCTGGCGCGCCACCGAGAGCAGCCACCGTCTGCCCGCATCATGAATGCGTGCATGGCGCTGTGGCCCCTCCGTCGGGGACGCCTGTTCCGCGGCCCCCGCCGCAGGCGACTGCTCCCCAAGCCAAGACAAGAGCTCCTTCGCAACACCGCCACACTCCGATTGGCCCTCGACCGACTTCGCCAGAAGCGTGCGTAAGCCGGACCACTCCTGGCCGGAACCGCCGCCGGTTCGCAACACCGAGGCCGTGGCGAGCTTCGCTTCCAGCGTGGCCACATCCAACATGCGGGTGCGCCCCGAACCCGCGTCGCCCTCGAGTAGAACCGCCCCCCCATGTCCGCGGGCTGCGTGTCGGATCTGGCTACGCACGGCGATCAGCGCAGCCTCGCGTCCCAAGAGCCGCGGCGCGGTCAGGTAGGCTTGCTGGACCGAGGGCGCCTCCTGCAATGGCAAGCCTGCGATCCCACTCAGCTTGATGATGACCTCGGCGGCGGAGCTCGGACGGCTCATGGGCTCGATGGCTAGCAGGGCGACCACGAGCTGACTCAACGGTACGGGGATGTCCGGATTGAGCACGTGGGGTGGGTTAGGTCGAAGCTGCCAGTAACTGCGCAGCCCCGAGACGCTCCGCGCGGGGTAGGCATGGCGACCCAGAAGCGCGAACTAGGCCAAGGCGCCCAGCGAATACAGATCCGTTCTCCCATCAAGCGGTTGGCCAAACACCGCTTCGGGGGCCATGAAGGGAGCGGTTCCGGTGATTTCAGCGGGCGTGCCCATTTCACACATCGCACCAAAGTCGATCAGCTTCGCCTGACCTTTGCCAGTCCGTCGTACGTTGCGAGCTGAGACGTCACGGTGCAGCAGCCGTCGCGAATGCAGGACCGCGAGCGACGACGCCACCCCGACCAGCAACTCGCAGACCTCCTGCCAGGGAAGCGGTGCGAGCTCCTTCACGTCCTGCCCAGCGAGCAGCTCCATCGTATAGAAAGGCCGGCCCTGGAGCGTCAGGCCGTACTCATACACTTCGATCAGCGAGGGGTGAGAAAGCTCCTTGAGGGTATGATACTCGAGCTCGAATAGGGCCTTGTGCCGAAGGTGATCAGGCCGGAGCAGCTGCTTGAGGGCAACCACCCGACCCGACCGCAGGTCGACCGCCTCACAAACGCGCGCGAGCCCCCCCTCGCCAAGCGATCGGCGCATGGCAAAATGCTCCGCCACAAGCTGATCGGAAACCGGCCCGTCGCCGGAAGCCTCACATCCCACCGTTCCGGTGTTGAGGGGTGTGCTTGCGGCAGGCTCCGATGAACTTCGTCGCTGCACGCTGCCACCATAATACCATGGAGTATGCGGACCCCATGTTCGCTCGAGCGCGCAGCGCCCGTGCCCAACGGCACCCCACGTTTCTATACATGCCGCGCGGGTGGCGCTGGCGGCAGAACGGGCCTCAAGAACGGTTGTCAGCATTGTGCGCACGCCCGTCGTGCACACCGTCGCAAGAGCAGCGAATGTCTGGCCAAATCCCTGAGAAGCCGGAGACCCGTGCCGAGCGCCGCCCAGCCACCGACCTCCTCATCCGGTCGAGGCAACCAACAGAAGAGAAACAGGCGGCCGCAAGCCCTGGCGAATGCCCTTCAGCGGGCAAAGCGCGCGAGCACTTCCACGTGGCCGGTCCAGGGGAACAGGTCGTGAACGATCACCTCACGCAATGGCAAGACCGGCTGCAGGCGCCTCGCCTCTTCCATCCACGCCTCCGGGCCGCAACTGAGGTAGATCAAGGTTTGAAGCCGGGGCGGGGCTTCGCACAGGGCGTCGAGCAACTCGGTATCGAGCCCTTTTCGGGGAGGATCGACCACGACCGTGGTGGCCTGAGCCACAAGGTTCGCATGCTCTCCGGCGCGGCCCGAATGGATGCGCGTGCGTGACGCAGCCGCTTTGGGCAAGGCCTCGATACCCATCGACAGCCCTCGGAGCGAACCCTCCCCCAACTCATTAAAGACGACCGACCGGGCGCGGGTCGACTGTGACAGGCCGATCGCCCCTACACCCGCGTAGAACTCGACAAGGTCACTTCCGTCCGGCACCCATGAGCCGACCTGTGCGACGATCTGCCGGTAGACAGCGGGGTTGTTCTGCGCGAACGCATCGGGTGGAAAGAATACGCGCGTTCCACAGATGGTCTCCCCCAGGGCAGGCTCGCCTGCGATCCGTTGCCAGTGGGACCCAAGGACGGCGTTGTCGCGTGTGGGATGCCCATTCCAGAAGAGGCCCTGCAGCGACGCGCCGAGCCGGTCTTGCAGAAGTGGCCACAGGGCACTCACGTCCTCAGGGACATCGGAGTTGGTTACGACGACCAGCTGAACGTGCTCGGCCGCCGCATCGAGCATCACTTGCACATAGCGAATGAGTCCCCGGTGGGGGCCATCGGCGTAGGGCGAAAAACCGCTTTCGCGCACGGCGGCCTTGACGGCGTCCGCCACCGCATTGATGCGCGGGTGATGGACCAGGCAGGCTGGGATGTCCACGATGCGGTGGGTCCCCGCTTGAAATAGACCGAGCTTGGGGGAGGCCGCACGTCCCCGGACCGCCAGTCGAGCGCGGTGACGATATCCGGCTGCGGTGCCGATGGGCACCGCAGCAAAACGGGCAGAAGCTTCTTCGGCAAAGCGTTGTAGGCGCTGCACGATGGAAAGCTCCCCTATCCCCTGTCCGAGTGCGGGACATCCTGGGCACGGTGGTCGGTGGCCGCAGCGTGGATGGTCGGTCACCCGGCAGGGGTACCACACTCCCGCCGCGGAACGAGGCGCTACCTAAGACAGCAGATGGCACCCTCGATCGGTATCGCACCGCTCTGCAAGCGAATCCAACCCCAGTCTTTCTCGCCAGCGGCGCACATCGGGGACGGTCCTCGGCCAAACACAACGCGCCCACCGATGGACTCGCAGTCGGCATCGGTGCATGCGTCTTCCCGCAGCACGGACACACCTGCTGAATGGGCAGTGCAAGCATTGGAATAGCTCCGCCGGTCGCAACCACACACCGGCATGTGGTCCTGCGTGCAGGCACCCGGGATCTCTTCGCAGGTGCCCGCAGCATCCGCCACCGTCCCGTCGCAGCCGAGCCCACCCGCGTCTTCTTCGTAGTTGCAGAACTGGCCGTCCTTGCATTGGAGGCCAGCGATCCCGCCGCAGGTCGCGCCGGTAGCCTCCCCCTTCCCTTCGCCAACACCGCCGTCGGGTTCATCGGGCTCGTCGGGCGGACATTCCACCAATGTATAGCCGCAAGCGCCGTCGGCCTGCCGTTCGCATGGTCCCGGACCGGCCAACGTACCATCGGCACACATGTAGTTCGGCGCGAGTGGGCGTGGTCCGCACGCTGCCTCGGTGCACGGCTCAGCCGCGCCCGCGTCCCTTGGGCCGTCGCTCGCTCGGTCTCCCGGGCCCTCGCCGCCATCGTCACTGTCCCCGTCCCCACCGCCCGGGGCTGGATCCACGCCGCCGGATCCCTCCGTGCTAGAGCCGTCCGGTTCCATCGGCTCCGCGGGCGGGTCCGGTGGATCGCCCCGCCCCTCGTCGCCCGAAGCGCCCGGGTCATCATCGCTCCGGTCGGACAGCGCGCCAGGCTGCCCATCCCCGGAACCAGCAGTACCCGCTGATGGCTGCATCATTGCGGTATGCTCCGCGCTAGCGGCCCCTGGACGGGTCCCTTGACCCTGTTCGCTGTTCCCTTGACCAGCCTGTTGGCCCGTCCCTGGGCATCCCGATAACCACGCGGCCAGGCCGAGTCCGCAGCACAGGGCCGCCCCCCTCAACCGTCCGGGAATCGAACGTTTTTCAAGCACTCCCACGAACCTCACCTCCGTCACCCGGGTCGCGACAGGGACGCGTCGCTCAACGCATCGTTCAATCTGTCTCAGCCGTGTTGGCTTCGCCAGCGCAATTGGACCCCGCGACACTCCCGTGGGCAGCCACCGTAGGGGCATCCCCCGAGTCGCGCGCCGCCCGGACAGGGGCCGATGGACCACTCATACACGGGTTCGCCATACTCGTCGGGATGACCAGGACGGCCCAGTTGCTGTGCAACCCGGGACATGGGCAGGACACGGGCGCGGAGCCCGAGCTGACTTTGTCGGCCTGGCTACGGGGTATCGGCGGCGGGGTGCGGACCCGCTCGCCCGTCGGCGGTACCGGGCTTTTGCATGCCATCGATCAGCAAGAGGACAAAGCCGACCAGGATCGTGCAATCGGCCACGTTGAACGTGGGCCACTCCCAGCCGTCATGGATGTGGAAGCGGATGAAGTCAACCACATAGCCGAGCCGCCAACGGTCCACCATGTTACCGAGGGCACCCGATACGATCAGGGGAACGCTCCAGGCCAGAAGGGGGCCACCTTGATGCGTCAGCAGCATCCAGATGAGCACTGCGGTGAACACCACGGCCGAGGCGGTGAACAGCGTGGTCCGCACCCAGGCCGGGGCATCGCTTAGCAGGCTAAACGCCATACCGCGGTTTTCGGCGTATGCCAGGTCGAGATAGCCAGGAACGAGCTCGATGCCAGCACGGCGACCCGGAGGCTTGCCGGGTATGTTGCGACAGGACTCGCTCGCCGCGGGATCACACGGCAGTGCTTGGGTCGCCCAGTGCTTGGTCCACAGGTCCAACCACGTGAAGAAGGCGAGGAAGACGAAGCAGAGGACTATGGTCTGGGGGCTTCTACGCTGGAACATACGATGACCTATGCATCCGCCTGGGGTGATGAAAGAGGGAACCTGTCGATGTGTTGGCACACCAGGCTGGGCGCCGATACTTGCGGCTGTGACTGGGGATACGAAATTCTAGCAGGGCTCCGCCCCAGCCCAACGAGGCAGGGAAGCCAGATGACCTCGCGACCCCTCCCCGAGGGGCACAAGCCAGCCGCCCATCACCGCCCGGAGTGCCGGAAGTGCGACCGACAACCCTTGATACAACGCCAACAGGCAATGGCCAGCTCTCCAAACGTGACTGATCTGTAAACGAGATCGCTGGCCAAGGATTCTAACATGGATCATTCCTCGATTCGGGGCGATCGCCCTCTCTGCCGAATCCCCTGTCGCCGACCCGGCCGGTCCACCATGGGGGAGAGGGCCTTCAGGGCTTCGCGAAGCGGCCGGGTTTGCTAGAAGCAGTCCCGACGGACGACGTCTCCCCGGGGAGCCGTCACCACGCGAGGTCATTTTCCATGTCCGAGATTGAAATCCCTTCTTTTCTGGTCCGCATCGGGCTCGCCTTCGGTGCCTTCTTCCGAATCTTGTTTGACGGTAAGTTTGCTGCCCAGATACAAGAGCTGCCAGGCTCGTCGACCGAGTCGGCGCTGGAAGCCCCCGAACCCGGACCCGAGCCAGCGCCCGCACCAGAAGCCCCCCCGGTCCGCCTTCACGAGGCGCCGACGGAGGCCGCGCTGCAGCTGTTGGGATTGCTTCAGCGTGAGGGGCGGCTACTCGACTTTCTGATGGAGGATATGGGCAGCTATCCAGACGCCGACATCGGCGCCGCCGCCCGCGTGGTGCACGATCAGTGCCGGACCGCCCTGCTCGAACACGTCCAGGTAGCCCGCATTCGCGCCGAAGACGAGGGCAGCTCGGTGAGCGTGCCGGTCGGTTTCTCGGCCAGCGAGATCCGCCTGGTCGGGCAGGTCGCTGGCCAGCCTCCGTTTTCTGGTGTGCTCACGCACGCGGGCTGGCGCGCCCAGTCGATCTCTTTGCCCAAGCTCAGCGATGGGCACGACGTTCGGGTGCTCGCACCCGCGGAGGTCGAACTGTGAGCCCACCCTTTGCCGTCGGCATCGATCTCGGAACGACCCATTGCGCCCTCGCGTGGACACCCCTCACCTCCGCGCAGCGCGATCCTCCAGACGTGACGGTCGAGCCGGTAGCGCAAGTCGTAGCGCCGGGACAGGTAGACCGGCGTCCGCTCATGCCCTCGTTCCTCTACCTTCCACACACGAGCGAGCTCGCCGAAGACGCGCTCGCGTTGCCCTGGCCTGACGCGCCAGAAGGTTTCGTCGTGGGGGAGCTGGCCCGCTCGCTCGGAAGCAAGACCGCACTGCGACTCATCGCAAGCGCCAAGAGCTGGCTCTGCCATGCCGGCATCGACCGGCGCGCACCGCTGTTGCCCCTGTCGGCACCGGACGACGTTGACAGGCTCTCGCCGC
>JAPPOR010000554.1 GCA_028817905.1 Myxococcales bacterium | reverse complement strand
TTAGGTGCCTTTGTGTCGCCTTGCTTCTTCTTTTTTTCGGGCCTGGGCGTCTGGTTCGGCTCCGTCTCCGCCGTCGGTGATGTTGATGTTGATGGTGATGGTGATGGTGATGGCGATGGTGATGGTGATGGTGATGGTGATGGTGATGGTGATGGTGATGGCGACGAAGACCGGCCGGGCTACGCGTTCACGAGTCGCTTCGTCGATGGAGAGAGCAGCGTCAGCTACTCGGGCCAGGTGTTTCGCCATCTGTTGATCGCCGACATGAAGAGCTACCTGGGCGGACTGACCGACCAGATCGACAGCGGCGACCTGGCACCTGCGGAGGGTGACATCGAGCAGGCGTTGGAGTCGCTCTTTGCGTTCGATAGCACCACCACGGGAGGCGAGGCCGTGCGTCTCAGCACGGAACCCCCCACCAAGCAGTCGACCTACGATGAGATCTCGAGCGACAAGGATCTGGTCGGCAAGATCGCCGGCAACGACGCAACGGGCCAGTATGTGGATTGGACCGTCGGCATGGCCGGTTGGGGTGACGGAACGATGTCGCCGGAAGCGCTGGTTCGTCACTGGTTTGCCCAGCTCGACGACCTGGCGGTCGATCGGGCCAACAATGCAACGCCTCAGGGCCCGGACGGCGCGCCGATCGGCGCGGTGTTCGTGACCGCCACGGGGCAGGACCTTGCGCAACTTTTGCAGAAGTTTCTACTCGGGGCGGTGGCGTTTTCCCAGGGTGCGGACGACTATCTCGACGACGACACCGAAGGCAAGGGCCTCCTGTCCGACAACACGATGGCCGAAGAGGGCAAGCCCTACAGTGCCCTCGAGCACGCCTGGGACGAAGGCTTCGGCTACTTTGGCGCGGCACGTGACTACGCTGACTACACCGACGACGAGATCGCCGCGAAAGGCGGTCGCCCCGAATACGCTTCAGGTCATCACGACTTCAACCGAGACGGCCTGATCGACCTGACCAGCGAGTACAACTTCGGGCACTCGCAGAACGCGGGCAAGCGCGACCGTGGCTCGAACGTGGTCACCGACTTTTCGGGCGACGCGATCACGGCGTTTACAGCGGGCCGGCTGATCATCGCGGACGCCGGGGGAGCACTCGACGAAGACGCCATGGAGGCACTCAGGGCGGAGCGCAACAAAGCGCTTGAGGCATGGGAGAAGGCGATCGCGGCTACCGTTGTGCACTATATCAACGACACGCTAAAGGACATGGGCTCCTTCGACACTGACGATTACAGCTTCCTCGACCACGCCAAGCATTGGTCCGAGCTGAAAGGCTTTGCGCTGTCGCTGCAGTTCAACCGGCGCTCGCCGATCCTTGACGACTACAAGGCGCTGCACGAGAAGATCGGCGACGCGCCTGTTCTGCCCGATGCGGGTGAAACTGCGATCGACGACTACAAGGTCGCGTTGATCGAGGCCCGGACCTTGCTGGGGGATGCCTACGGCTTCGAAGCCGAAAACCTCGGTGACGCCGACGGTGAAGGCGGATGGTAGCGTGTGCGGACGCAAGTGACCGTAGCTGGGCTGGCTTCAGCTCTGTGACGTTGGTCGCGCTCGTGGTCTGGGCCGTCAGTGGCTGTTCGGAAGCCCGCGGCGAGTTCACGGCCGATGCCGGTGGTGCGAACGATGGTAGGTCAAGGGGGCGCGCTGGGGGCTCTGGTGGGCGCGGAGCGCTCCTACGTAGCGTGACTACTCGCGTCGTGTTGCCGGCGTTGAGGGACTTCGCTGAACAGGCGCAGGGACTCCACCAGGCTACAAAGGCCCTCGTCGAGTCAGGCAATGACGGAACTGCGCGTGACGCCGCCCGCGCTGCGTTCGTGACCGCGATGGATACTTGGCAGTCGCTCGAGATGCTTCAGGTGGGCCCTGCTGGCGTGCCCGGCATCGTGATGGGGGGCGAGGGACTGCGGGATGAAATCTATTCCTGGCCGACCGCAAGCGCCTGCCGCGTCGACCAGGAGGTCGTGGCAAACGGGGTGTGGTCCGACGACTTCTTCGAGCGGACGCTGGTCAACGCCTACGGTCTCGACGCGCTCGAGTACCTACTCTTCGTGGACGGCGGTGACAATGACTGCCCTACGACGCTCTCGATCAACAGCGAGGGTCAGTGGGCGATGCTCGCGTCTGGCGACGTGGCGGCGCGGCGTGCCGCGTATGCGGAGGCGGTTGCAGGTAGGTTGCTCGCTGACGCCCGCGCGCTGCGCGACGCGTGGGAGCCTCGGGAGGGGGACTTCGCGGGCAGGCTTGAGGCGGGGCGCGACCCGTACGCGTCCGGGCAGGAGGCCCTAGACGGACTATTTGCCGCGATGTTTTACGTCGACCAGCAGGTGAAAGACAGGAAGCTTGCCGGCCCCGCGGGCATCTCCGGCAGGTGCAGCCGTACGATCTGTCCGCAGGACCGCGAGTCGCTATGGGCGAACCGCTCGAAGGAGTACGTAGCCGCCAACCTGCGCGCACTGCGGGCGCTGTACACCGGGGGGCCGGAGCACGACGAGCGGTCGTTCGGCTTCGACAGGCTACTCGAGGAGATGGGGGCGGGCGAGCTTGGGAGCGAGCTCCGCGACGGGATCGATAGGGCGATTGAAGCTGTCGAGGCGCTTGACGGCTCCCTGGTGGATGCTCTCGATAGAGATCTGGCGTCGGTCGAGGCGGCTCACGCGGCGGTCAAAGGTGTCACCGACCTGTTCAAGAGCCAGTTCGTGACGGTGCTCAACCTACGCGTGCCGCGCGAGGGTGCAGGCGACAATGACTGAGCACCGGGGTCTCATGGCACGCCTCATGGCACCAGTGGACATCGCCTGGCTGGCTGCCTTTCGCATGCTCTACGGACTGCTCATGTTCGCGGGGATCACGCGCTTCGTCCTCTCGGGCTGGGTAGAGGTGCTGTACGTCGAGCCCCAGCTCCACTTCAAGTATCCCGGCTTCGAGTGGGTGACGTCGTGGCCTGGTTGGGGCATGTACGTGCACTTTGGTGCGCTCGCGATGCTCGCGCTCATGGTCGCGCTTGGTCTCTTCCATCGGGTTGCTGCGCCGCTGTTCACGCTGGGATTTGCGTACGTGCAGCTCATCGATGTGACCAACTATCTCAATCACTACTACCTGGCTGTGTTGCTGGGGGCATTGCTGAGCGTGATGCCAGCCCATCGCGCATGGTCGCTGGACGCCGTCCGCGCACCGCGCTTGCGCCAGGAGGCGGTGTCTGCGTGGATGCTCTTGCTGCTGCGCTTCCAGATCGCGGTCGTCTACCTGTACGCGGGCTTGGCCAAGGTTGGTGGGGATTGGCTGCTCCACGCCCAGCCTTTGAACCTGTGGCTCGCGGCGCGTACCGAGGCAGCGCTGTTCGGGCCCCTCTTGGCACAGCGATGGACACCCCACCTAATGAGCTGGGCCGGTTTCCTCTTCGACACCACCATCGTGCTGTGGCTCAGCCTTGCCCGCACGCGCCCTTTTGCTTACGCGGTGCTGCTGTGCTTTCACATCGCGACCGGGATGCTCTTCGACATCGGGCTCTTCCCATTCATCATGACTGTGGCCGCACTGTTGTTCTTTCCGCCCGACTGGCCGCGGTCACTGCTTCGCCTCGCTCCTGCCACGCTTCCCCGGTGCCTTCCACTTGGCGGACGACTGTCGCGCTCCATCGGGTTGGCAGCCGTGGCGGGGTACTGCGTGTTGCAGGTGCTTGTGCCGCTCAGGCACTACGCCTATCCGGGGAATGTCCTGTGGAACGAGGACGGTATGCGCTTTTCCTGGAAAGTGATGGTGCGGGAGAAGCACGGCTCTGTGACCTATCGCGTGCGTGACCGCGTCAGCGGGCGGCAGCTCCAGGTCACGCCCAGCGAGTACCTGACACCGCGTCAGGAAGGTGAGATGTCCTCCCAGCCGGACCTGATCCTGCAGCTTGCACACCACATCTGTGATGACTTCGCCCGCCGCGGCGGGGACGTGGAGGTCCGCGCCCAGGCGTTGGTTTCACTGAACGGTCGTCGCGCAGCACAGCTGGTTGATCCGGATGTGGACCTAGCGACCCTGGAAGTGAGTTTTAGGCCATCTTGGTGGGTAGCTGCGGAGCCCTCGAGCGTGCCCATTCAGCTGTCTGCTGCGCGCCTCCCTAGACGTTGATGTACTTCTACAGACGATTTCTTCTGGCGGCGCTGCTTGCCCACACAAGTCCTGTCGTGGGCCAGGTTCGAACGCCCAGCCCGACACCGGTGCCTAAGGCGGAGCCTCAGGCGCGTCCATACGACGAGCCCACTCCAGACGCGGGTCCGAATCCCGCGGCATCGGACTCGAGTCCAAGGCCGGCTGCCGACCCCGCGGACGAGCTTGAGCCGTCTGTGGAGGCACCGGGGGAGGCACCGGGGGACCCAGCGGCCGCCGCAGCGGACGATCAGCTCGCCACGGGGCCCACGGCTGACGATGGCGAGATCATGCTTGAGCAGCTCTCGATTCTGGGCGCGCCCGAAGAGATTCCGCGGCTCGCCGGTTCGGTCACGGTCATCGACAAGGAGAATCTCGAGCGCATGGAGCGCGACGACATCCATCGCGTGCTTGAGGCCGCGCCGGGCGTATACGTGCGAGGTGAGGACGGCTATGGTCTACGTCCCAACATCGGTATTCGCGGCGCCAGCTCGGAGCGCAGCGCGAAGGTCACGCTGATGGAGGATGGCGTGCTGCTTGGTCCAGCACCGTATTCGGCACCCGCTGCCTACTACTTCCCGCTCGTCACGCGTATGACCGCGGTCGAGGTCTTCAAGGGTCCGGCCTCGATTCGCTTTGGTCCCCAGACTGTCGGGGGCGCACTGAACATGACGACGCGCCCCATCCCGGAGGCGCCGAACGGTGGACTCGACCTGTCGGTGGGTCAGTATCGCGCTGGGAAGGTACACGGCTACTGGGGCCAGCACTCCGGGCCATTGGGAGTGTTGCTAGAAGGCGTGCATCTGCAGAGTGACGGCTTCAAGCAGCTCGACGGTGACGGCAGCACCGGCTTCAAGAAGAACGAGGCCATGCTAAAACTGCGGTACCGGAGCCCGATCGAGGCGCACCTCTACCACCAGCTCGACCTCAAGCTCGGCTACGCTGACGAGCATAGCAACGAGACGTATCTCGGTATCTCGCGTGCTGACTTCGCTGACAACGCCCTGCGCCGCTACCGTGCCAGTCAGCTCGATGAGATGAACTGGTGGCGCTCGCAGGTACAGCTGAGCTACCTGATGGCCATCGGCGATGAGCTTGCCATACGCGCCACCGCATACCGCCATGACTTCCACCGGGTGTGGGACCGCCTCAATCGTTTCCAGGGCGGACCGGCCCTCGGCGATATCCTGGCCAACCCCGACCGGGGCGTCAATGCGGTCTTCCATCAGGTGCTTGCCGGTGCCCAGGACTCGATGGCTGCTGACGAGACGCTGCTCGTCATCGCAAATGACCGCCGTTTCGTCTCACAGGGATTGCAGATCGCAATGCAATGGGACGGGCAGACGGGGCCGGCGACGCACGACCTGGAACTGGGCGCGCGGGTGCATTTCGACTCGATCGAGCGCGATCACCGCGAGTCGGGGTACCTGATGCAAGGGGGGGTGCTCGTGCCCGACGGGCAGGTGCGGGACCCGATCATGCGCAACGAAGTGGAGACGCTCGCCGTCGCGCTGCACGTGCGGGACGAGTTCGGATTCGGACAGCTGCACATCACACCTGGCGTGCGCGTGGAGTTGATCGGCGCAGCCATGGAGGACCGGCGGACAGGCCTCGAGAGTACGCGCTCCGACACGGTAGTGATGCCCGGGGTCGCCGTCCACTACCAGCTCTTGCCCTCGCTTGCCGTCCTTGGCGGAGTGCACAAGGGTTTCAGTCCCGTGGTTCTGCAGGCGCCGGCTGGCCCCGACGACGACTCTACCGACCAGTTGGAGCCCGAGGACAGTACCAACTATGAGCTAGGAGCTCGCTTCCGCAACGCGCTCGCGGCTGCCGACCTGATTGGCTTCTTCAACGACTATGACAACCTCGTGGCGGTTTGCACGTTTAGTTCGGGGTGCGGGGCGGCGACGCTCGACCAGCAGTTCAATGCAGGGCGAGTGTTCATCTATGGCTTCGAGGCGGTCTCCGGTGTCGAAGTCCCGGTGGGCGGCGGGCTCACGGTCGGTGCTGACGTCAGCTACACGCTGACGCGTACTAGCTTTCGCACCAATTTTAGCTCCGGCTTCCCGATCTATGGCGACGTCAATAAGGGTGACGAACTACCCTATGTCCCGATCCACACGCTCACGGGCACACTGCGCGCCGAGTCCTCTGATTGGGCGCTTTCGGCTGTTGCGCGATACGCTTCCGCCATGCGAGCGGAGTCGGGGCAGGGCGACTTTCGGGGTCAGGAAGGGGGCGAGGAGCTGCTCATCTTCGACCTCGGCGCAAGTTACTCCCCGGGAGATCGGGACCGGCTCTACCTGACGGTCGAGAACCTGCTCGACACGCGGTACATCGCCTCGGTCCGACCCTTTGGCCCCCGGCCCGGAAAACCTCTTCAGATCTCTGTGGGTTACAAGCATCGTTTTGGGCCTTGATCGGGAAGCCCACGGACCGTGCCCGATCGGCCGAAGAAGCCACTCCCGGCCTTTCGGCGAGGTCCACCGCCTCGCCAGCTGGGAAGCTACTCGCCGGGGCGTTCGTGGGACATGATAGGTGGCCACATGTCTGACTCGTTCAAGCACTTCATGAAGCTCCATCGGGGGTTGCCGCAGCAGGCGCCGGGAAGCCGAGCGTCTACCCTGCGGGCGCTGAGAGAGCTGGGCAAGCTCCCAGCGCGGCCCCAGATTCTCGACCTGGGATGCGGTCCCGGACGTCATACGCTGGATCTTGTCGAGGCCACGGGAGGCCGCGCCGCCGCCATCGATCTACTCCCGACCTTCGTACTAGAGCTGAGGGAACGAGCTGCTGCGGCGGGCCTGGGCGAACGTGTTACGCCGCTCCAGGGCTCCATGGCTGAACTCGGAGGGCTTCCTGAGGGTGCCTTCCATCTGATCTGGAGCGAGGGGGCTATCTACAACGTGGGCTTCGAGTGGGGACTTTCCCACTGGCGTCGGCTTGTCCATCCGGAAGGGGGAGCGGCAGTGACGGAGGCGACCTGGCTCGTGCCAGATCCGCCGGCGGAGGCGCGGGCGTTTTGGGACGACGCCTACCCTCCGATGACCGACCTGGCTGGCAACAGGGCCGCGGCCGAGCGTGCGGGCTGGCGCGTCGTGGGAGATTTCGCTGTGCCCGGGAAGGATTGGTGGGACGACTACTACACGCCGTTGGAGCAGCGCATCGCAGCATGGCGGGCCGAGAACCCTCCCGCGGAGGTCCTCGCGGTACTGGACCAGGCTAGTCATGAGGCCGCCATTCATCGCGATCACGGACACAGCTACGGATACGTCTTTTACCTGCTCCGCCCCGGGTGAAGGGCACCGCGCAGGTTCCTACGCCGGATTCGCTGCCGGATTGGCCATGCGGACGAGTCGCAGGATGAAGAACACGGGGCGCACGCCGCGGCGATCGATGCGTGCGAACTCCGTCGACTTTGGCTGCCATAGCAGGTCATGCCATGTGTAGCTCTGGGCGTGCGCGAGCCGCCACAGGCCGGTGCTACAGGCTACCTGGGCGAGTTTCTCCGGTGTGCGCTTGTGCGTCTCGATGAATACGTCGCCCCGTCCCGCGACTGGAATGCGGGTGCATGGGTATGGGTGTTCGGAGTGTACGTCCGTGATGACCCAGGTGCCTCCCACCGTCGCAACCCGCGCGACTTCCCGTATGGCGGCTTCGAGGTTCGCTTCGTGGCACAGGGACCGCGCGCTCAGACATAGATCGTATCGGTTCGCGTCCACGGGGAGGCTGGCCGTGGTGCCCAGCCTGAGCTCGGCGCCCCAGCGCAACTTGAGGCGAGCCTGGCGGAGCATTTCGGGGGACGGATCGATCCCGGTCACCTCTCCTAGCCGTTTCAATGACCGCATATAGGCGCCTGTGCCGCAGCCAATGTCCAGGCCACGCCGAAACGGTTGCAGTGCCGAGATGACCAGTGGGTGCTCGTTGCGACGCCAGAACGTTTGCCAGTGCCAGCCTTCGTAGTCGGCTGCCACTACGTTGTACCCGGTCACCGGATCCAGTGGCTGTCGGAGGGATCGGCGGTCGGGCGGGCTTGCGGTTGCCTGTCTAGGCGAGAGCATGAATGTGGGCTTCCTTCATTCCGCCTCTAGCACATCAGGGGGGATTGTCACCCGGCTGACTCGGTTCATCGGTTGCCGGGCCGCTGTTCTGGCGGGCCTCCAATGCCTCGACGCTATCCTTCAGGCGGTCGATCTCCAGCTGGAGTTCCAGGTTCTTCTGTTTCAGCACCCCTTCGATGCGGGCCGCCGATTCGCTGTCCAGGCTTCGCAGCGTCGGCAGTGCCCACGCCATGGCTGCTGAGAAGAACGCAATGCCAAGGGCGATCCCGAGCATGTACGCGCCGCCGAGCTTGGCGAAGTACGAGAGATTCAGTTTCTCCTTGGCTTCACGGTGCAGTTGGTTGCTGTACTCCTTCAGCCGATCTTCCCCGTCCGTGACCGCGTCGTCCACGAAGGTCTGGGCGGTCGCCTTCGCGGTTTCAACCGCCCTGTCTAGCTCCCTGGAGAGGTCGGTTGCGAACTCGTTCATGCGGAGGAACGAAGGGTGTGAGCGGGCGGCTAACTTCTCGATGAAGGCGTCGTAGTTCTTGAAGTTGGTGGTTGCTTCCACCAGATCTCGTGCGTGGCGATCCAGACTGAGGAGCACCAGCTTGGCGACGGTATCGCTCGGCCCCAGGGTAACAGGCACCGCCCCCAGGTTGGCCAGATGCGCAGCGAGGTAGCCGCGGTACCCGGGCTCGACCAGCGTCGAGTTCATGAGGAGCAGACCCTGTCGCGACAGTGAGTTGGTCTGAATCCACAGGCCCACCCGGTCGGGGGGGATGCTCACCTCCTTTTGAGTCCGGATCCAGGCCACTTCCTTCGGCTTGAGGGTCGCCGTCTGGGCGCTGCCGTCGGTCAGGTCCACCACCCGCGCAGCCCCGTCATCGGTGCCCCCAAACACGACGCGGGCCGCTTTGAACTCGTAGGCGCAATGGGTGGCGGCTGCCTCGTCGCCTCTCAATACGATACGACCGGCCCGGATCTCCTCTCGCAATGTCTCATCGCTCAGGACCGCCATGATCGTAACGGTACCATGGAAGCGTGAGTCGTCGGGGTGGGCACACCTCCGAAACCCTTGCGAAGCCGATCACTTGCACGAGCACCCCGCGCACTGTCAACCGGCATCGGCGAAGCCTCAGGGTATTCGATTGAGTGTTTGAAATAGGAATGGATAGGGGTGGATCCCAAGCGTCGCCGCGGTGGTCGAAAGCACAACGATCTCTTGAGACTTGGAAAACGGCTCCCTCGAGCTGGCGGAGGCATGGCGGCGCCGGCTCGTCACGACTCGCACTTTCTACCGCTCGGATGGGCAGGGCCGCGTCGGCGTCCGCTCATCCTGAAATACAGACAGTGTGTCTGCGACCGGCGCCCTCGGCATCCATTCCAAGCGCGCTCGAAGGGTGTGCCAAACTGCCTGCGGGACAGACCCTGGTTGCGGTGCATACGGACACTTTCTTGTGGCGCCACCGAACCGGGTCTAGTTTCCGAGGGCGTTATGGAGGTCACAGCCATGGTTCGTAACAGGTGCAGCCCCTTCCGGTTTCGCTTCCGCTGCCCCTCGCCGATGGCGCTCTTGTGCGTCCTTGGAGCCGTCGCCGGATGCCGCGAGGTGGACCCGGAGCCTGGTGCAGGCACTCTGGTCATCCCCTATGTTCTCGGGAACGACCGCAGTTGCGAGAGCCTGGGCGTGGAGTACATTGAGGCCGAGCTCGACGAAGGTTTCATGCGGCTGGAGGCGCCTTGCGACGGTGATGCCGTTCGGATGCGCAACGTTCCAGCGGGTCTCTACACGATCGAGATGTTCGGCCTGGACGAGAATCGGGTCCCCATTCTCGACAGTACGGAGGGTGGCATCCTGTCGCAGCGGGTGGTGGGCGATGGGTCGACCACCGAGGTGAATCCGCCCGTCCTGCTGACAGCAGCCCCCGCGAGGCTGTTGCTGCGCTGGGATTTTGGCTTCGGTAGCTGCGTGAGTGCCGGGGTAAAGCAGTTCAAGATCGTCGCTTGGGACGCGGATGAGGGGACGGAGAAGCTCATGGAAGCGACGATGCTTTGCGAAACCCCCGGTGAGGGCGCCGATCAGTACCGGGAGGTGCCGGATGTCGACCGGGAACTTGGCGGTGACAGCTTTGGAGGCGCTAGCATCAGTGTGATCGACGACAACGGCGATCAAGTGGGTGACGTGGTCTCCTTCGAGTTCGAGCCGCCGGGCCGCGGTCGCGAGGTGAGGTTGTCCCTGACCTGCTCCGAGTCGGGCTGCGACGGGGTCGTTGACTAGCTAGACCTCCTCCGTTGTGAAGGTCATGACGTCGGCGATGTCGCGGCTCCCGATGAGCAGCATGACGAGCCGGTCCACGCCCAGGGCGTTGCCTCCGCTCGGAGGCACGCCCTCCTCCAGGGCTGCCATGAAGCGTTCGTCGATCGGGTACACCGCCCGCCCGTCGGTGCGTCGCCTGGCCTGGTCCCGTTCCAGGCGGATCCTTTGCTCCGCCGGATCGACCAGTTCTCCAAAACCGTTGGATAGCTCGATGCCGTCCACATACGTCTCGAAGCGGTCAGCGAAGCGTGGATCCTCGGGGGTCAGGCGGGCAAGTGAGGCCATGCTCGCCGGGTAGTGTGTCAGGAAGACAGGCTGCTCCCGGCCCAGATTGGGTTCGATCCGCTCGATGAGCAGTCGGAAAAAGCGCTCCTCATCCGGCAGGACCTCGAACACGTCGACGTCCGCGTAGCGGGCGAACGCTTGTGCCACGGTCATGCGCGCAAAGGGCGGCGCCACATCGATGGGGCCATCTGTGCCGACCAGCGTTGTGCCTCCCGATAGCCTGCGAACGATGCTTGCGATGAGCTCCTCGGTGTCCTGCATCACCTCGCACGCGCCAGCGTGCGTGCGATACCACTCGAGCATGGTGAACTCCGGGTTGTGAAAGGTCCCCTGTTCGTCGCGTCGAAAGGCTTTGCAGATCTGATAGATCCGCTCAAAGCCGCCCGCGAGGAGACGTTTCATCTGGTATTCGGGGCTGGTATGAAGATACCGCGGTCCGCCGGTGTGCCCTACCTCGAACGCCTCCAGGTGGTAGTCCAGGCCCGGCGACGGGACGATCGCTGGCGTCTCCACTTCGACGAAGCCACGGTCATCGAAGAAATGACGGAGCGCCTGCAGCGCGCGGTGTCGCCTTTCGAGATTTTCGATGCGTGTCCGGCCCAGGCGGTGTCGCTCGCCCCGCCTCAAGCTACTTCTTCACGCGTTCAGAGTATGACCCCGTGCGCGTGTCGATCTTCAGCCACTCCCCCTGATCGATGAAGAGCGGGACCTGAACCTCCAACCCGGTGCTGAGCTTGGCTGGCTTTGTGGTGTTCGAGGAGGTGTCGCCTTTGAAGCCGGGCTCGGTCTCGACGACCTCCAGCTCTACGAAATTGGGTGGGGTGACGCCGATGGGTTTGTCGTTGAAGAACAACACATCGACCATCAATCCGTCGACCAGATAGAAGCGGTTGTCGCCGAGCTGCTCCTGAGTTAGCTGGATCTGCTCGTAGTCGCTGGTGTCCATGAAGACGGCATTATCGCCTTCCATGTACAAATACTGCATCTGGCGCTCCGACATATCGGCTGGCTCGAGCTTCTCTCCGGAGCGGAACGTCCGCTCGAGCACGGCACCACTGATCATGTTCTTGAGCTTGGTGCGCGTGAACGCGCCCCCTTTGCCTGGCTTGACGAACTGGAACTCCACGACCGCGTACGGAGCACCGTCGATCTGGATCTTGAGGTTCTTCTTGATATCCGATGTTTCGTACACGCTTGGCCCTCCTCAGCCGAGCGGGTGCGGCGGCGGTGTCAGTCGGCGCGCACCGGCTGGGTTGCCACCAAGTAGGCACTGGGCGTGCTGCCGACCCGGTCCTTTTCGGCGGTGATCTTGATGGTAAACTCCGACAGCGGACTTGTCTCGGAAAGGTCCCCGGTGCGGTTGTCGGGATTGTAGGCGAGCTCGCCAGCCCGGATGGGGTGTCCTCCGCGTGGGTCTTCAAACCAGACGACGTAGTGGTCGTAGGATTCCGAGAGTCGCTCGGGCGGATGCAGGTGCTCCATGTGGATCGTGACAAGCCGGCTTCCCCCGTCCAGCTCGTCCACCTCGATGATGCCGCTTGTGCTCGGCGCTTTGGCCGTTCCTACGACGACGTAGCGTCCGCCACCTGCGCACCCTGAGGCGGAAGTTTGCAGGGAAGCAACCCCCCATAGGAGCAAGGCCGCACCAGCAAATCGGGATTTCATCTCTCCAATACTCCAGCGAGGTGAGGGCGGCGCAGATGTGATGGCGCAGCCAGCTTGCTTCTATACACCACTTTGGGTTCCGGCTGGTGGCCTCTGACCGCAATTCGTCCCGGTTTTTAGGCGTTGCGCGGCAGCGCGTCAAGCTTGGCTGGCAGGTGTCGCCTGGTGGGGAACGGACCAGGGGCAAATCATTTGCCAACCCCCAGGTCGCCTTGGCCAAACCTGGCTAGCCAGTGTCCATCCCGAGCATGAACTTTTTGAGGTTGTGGCCTGCAGCCGGACCGAAGCGAAGCGGCGCGACCCGCGGATCGGGGGGCTAGAAGCCGAAGACCTGCGCGATCCGAACGCTGAAGCACCCATGAACCCGGTCCGCCTCCAAAATGTGAGCGAAGTCGATCGTTTGGACGCGTGGCCTTTGTGCTGGACGACGCGGTCGCTCGCCGAAAACCCTGTGAAGACGAATCCATGCGCGATCCACTCGCGAGTTGGTGAGATATCCGGGCTCCATGGCGAGCCGCTTCTGCTGGCTCGCTTGCCAAGGTCGTAGCCCCCACGCTATGCCCGCGAGCATGCGCGACACCGACGACGAGATTCGGGAGATCAGAACGGAGATCATCGAGTCTCGCGGCCTCGTCATCAAGACCAACAACCTCACGAACTCGCTGGCCGCCGACATCAAGTCGATCGCAAAGCGACAGGCCAGCTATGAGCGGCGCTTCACGTGGAACAGCGCGGTTGCCTATGTACTGTTTGCCACCCTGTCGTTCGTCGGCCTCAAACTCTGGTCGGATGTGCGCATCAATGAAATCGAGTCAGAACAGGAGGGGCTGCGGGAGGAGGTGTCCGAACTCCGGAAGGATCTCGCCGAGGAGACGCGCCGAACGCAGCAGCGTGAGCAGGCGGAGGCGCGGGCGGCCGCCTTCTACACCATGGTTCGTCGCAAACAACGGACCGAGGTGGTGGAGGGCTACGAGGAAATCCGACAGCAGCAGCTCTCTACCGCCGAGAGGGCGTTTTTCAAGGATGCGCACGACCATTTTCGTCAGGAGCTGTCCGTACAGGCCTACCAAAAGGGACTCGGCCTGATGCGTACGGGACGCTTCGCCGAGGCGGCGGAGTCCTTTCAGGAGGCTGAACGGCTCGACGACGACGCCCCCCACATGCCGGCCGTTCACTACGAGCTGGCGCGGGCGATGCGGAAGTTGGGCCGCCATGGCGAGGCATCGATCCTCGCGAAGGAGGTGCTGGAGCAGACCCGCGACAAGGAATTACAGCCGGATGCGGCGATGCTGTTGGCGCGCTGCGCCGACGATCTCGGGAACATCGATGATGCACGCAACGCTCTGCGGACCCTGCTGCGGCGCTGGCCCAGGTCCGCGCTGGTTCCTGACGCACGTCGGTTCTTGGGTGAGCTCAACCTCAAGCTATGGAAGCGCAAGTAGACTAGGGCTAGGGGACGCCCACAATGGCTGGGGAAGGGGTGAGGCGCACGAACAACGTGGGCAGGC
>JAPPOR010000021.1 GCA_028817905.1 Myxococcales bacterium | reverse complement strand
TGAGTCGTGCGCGGGGTCCGTGCCCCGCGGGACATGGATGTCCCGAAGATGGTACCGAAGATGGTAGCCCGTCATTTTCTATCCGGTAGTCCTCGCCGTCCCACACGTTGAGTCCTGCATAGCTCGGCTGGCACTCCGTGCCAGGGTGGTGGTGCACCCGCACGCGCGGCTGGATCGGGAACCCAACAGGTGGGTATTCGAAGTGGCCCGAGCAGGTGGGTCCAGATTGTCCGCCGGCACGAATGGTGCGGCCACCGTATCGATGTCCCGGAAACGCCCGGCGCCTACAGAGCCTCGATTCTGTCGAGCTGGTCGACCAGCTGCCGGCGGTCCGCATCGACGTCGGCGAGTGGAGTCAGCCACGCGCGCAGCTTGTCGAAGTCGATGGTGTTGCTGTACGCGTTGTCGACCAGGCGCTCTCCCAGGAGGGCCATACCCAGGGCCCAACGCAGGTCGGCTGTCACATCTACAACGGGTAGGAAGGCGTCAGGTGAGATGTCGGCGCTCACCTCGAGTGCCTGGGCGTCGGCAGCGTCTGCCACCCGCTTGTAGCGCACCTTCACGCGCGCGAGCGCGTCCGCAGGCACTTCCCGTGGTCCAGCATAGTCGGCCCCGCCCCGTGGCGCGGGCGCCCCGACGATGTCCGGGACGGGGTCACCCACCAGGATCACCTCGAACAGGGCGGTGACCGTGTGTCCGGCCCCGACCTCGCCCGCATCCACAAGGTCGTCGCGAAAATCCTCGTCCGCGATCCTCCGGTTGTCATATCCGAGCAGCCGGTAGGCCTCCACGTGCTCCGGATTGAACTCCACCTGGATCTTCATGTCCTTGGCGACATGCACCAACGACGAGATCAAGCGCGTCTCGGCGTAGCGGTGCGCCTGGCGGGCTTCGTAGATGATGCTGTAGGTCCCGTTGCCGGCATTGCTGACGCGCTCCATCATCGCTTCCCCTAGGCGACTGCGACCGAAGCCGAGCGCGGTAAGGGTCACGCCGCTCTCGCGCTCCTTCTCGATCAGGGCGATCAGCTCGTCGGTGCCGGTGACGCCGACATTGAAGTCCCCATCGGTGCATAACAGCACATGATTGATCCCCTCTTGAAGAAAGGCTGCCCGCGCCTGCTCGTATGCCAGTTGGATGCCGCGGGACCCAGCCGTGGAGCCACCACTTTCGAGCCCCTCGATGGCTGCGGCGATCGTGTCATGCTCACGGACCGGCGTGGGCGAAAGCAGCACGGATGCCCCCCCTGCGTAGGTGACGATCGAGATCAGGTCGTCTGGCTCGAGCGTGGCGAGCGCGTGCGTGAGCGTCTGCTGTACCATCGGAAGCTTGTCGGGGCTCCCCATGCTCCCCGAGATGTCGACCAGGAACACCAGGTTGGCCTTGCGTCGGTTGTGTGCACCCAGGGCCTCGGCCGCGATGCCTACGCGCAAGACGTGCACATCTTCGCGCATGGGTGCGGAGGCCGCTTCCAGGTCGATGCGAAACGGATCCCGGGCAGTGGGTTCGGGGGTCGGGTAGTCGTAGTGAAAGTAGTTGACATACTCCTCCAACCGCACGAGCGCAGGGACCGGCGCCCGGCCCCCGGCGAGGTCCCGCAGCAGGGCATCGTAGCTCGCGGTGTCTACATCGGCCGCGAACGTGTCGAAGGGGTCGTGGTCCGCCAAGACGAAGGGGTTGGCGCGAGTCGACACCTCGGCGATGCCAGCATCGTCATCGATGCCAGCATCGTCATCGACGCCAGCATCGTCGTCGTCGCCGTCGCCGTCCCCGTCGCCGTCCCCGTCGCCGTCCCCGTCGCCGTCGCCGTCCCCGTCGCCGAATTCGTGGTCGCGCTCGTGACCGTCATCGTCGCCGAGGTCGCCATCGCCGTCGCCGCAACATTCGACGATGACGTTCGCGTCAGGACCCCCGTTGGCGTCCGAAGGATCGTCGTCTCCACACGCTGCTATCAGTAGAAGCACCAGCAGTAGGCTGGCCGTGGATAGTGAACGCACCTGTGCGTCCGGGACTGATAGTACAGACAAGGTCGACCTCCATTGTGCGGGCGACTTCGCCGCGCAAGGCAAGTGTGTCCTACAGTCTGTCCGCGGCCCCCGGGTGAAGCCAGGGGGCCGCAGCCCAATCTGTATTCGGGCACGGTATACGCCGCGGAACACACGTTCCGCATCGCTTCACCGACTCGCGAGTGATGCGGGCCAGCTCCAGAGGTACCTGGCTAGGCGGCGCTGCCAACACGGAAGCGACAAAACACCCGCCATTCTTGGGTGGCCCCTCGTTTGTCACATGAGACTGCCCCAGTGGCATTGGCTCGAGGATGGATCGTGGCTCGAGCTGGTCTCAGGAGCCCGACACGGTTGCGAAGACGCTCACGATGGCCCCGAGGCACCCCCCCGCGCGAGGCCGACGCATCAGAGCACGAGTGTGTAGATATCTAGGCTTTTCGGTTACTTTGACAGCGGGGCGCCTCGGAACGCCGGTTGTGCTGCCTATCCGCCTCGCGCACAACTCCGTCCACACCCACGCGGCACACCGCGCCGTGCGAGACGGACTGGTCATTCCTGGGGAAATTCGGCGTCGATCATCTGGTCAAACCACCCCTCTGGGCGGAAGCCGGCCATGCGCCCGACT
>JAPPOR010000467.1 GCA_028817905.1 Myxococcales bacterium | reverse complement strand
GCTAGTGGCTTCCGTTCCCAACGTGAAGTGCATTGGGTGCGAGGGTCTGCCGCAGCCTTGGTACTCAGCGCTGTGCCATCGCTGTGGCCGCTGGAAGTCGCCGCCGCTCAAACCATCATCTTCCACTTCGCGTCTCCGCATTCGACCAGGTATTCGGCCAGGGCTGCCGCTACTTGCGTGGCCTCGTTCAGGTCGACCGCCCGATCGATGCTGACAACCGCTACGCCGGCGAGCAGCTGGTTTTCGCCTTGTCGACCGAGCAGTGGTATCGCCTGGTAGGGGCTGCCACCGATGAAGGTACAGGCGCCGGTGACATTTGCCTGGGTGGCTTCGCACTCCTCCTGGGTTTCGGTCACCGCGCTGTCGATGCCTTCCGTTTGGGCTGCGACGTACTGGGCTAGCCACCCCGTCAGGTGAGGAGAGGAGGTGGCATCGGCGTTCGTGGCGGCGAGTTGCAGTCCGTCCTCCCCGACCAGATACAGATACCCCCGCCGTGCGGAAGTCGCTTCAAACAACAGCGCCAGCCCGCGGGTCGCCCGTTCCTCGGCGTCATCACAGCCAGAGATGGCGGTCATGATGCGCGGCCGCGCCCCGCTCCGGTCGCCGGCGAGGCCCCCCGATATGCGCGCGGGAGGAATCCCGCTGACGAGGCCCCGTTGGCCTGCCTCCTCCATCAGGCGTTCGTAGCGTGCACCCAGGACCGAGCTCTTATTGGGGCGGTACTGTTCGGCCGCAAGGTTGGCATAGCGCCGAAACTCGCTCAGATGGTCGTTTGCCATGCATACGCGTGCCGCCGACTCGTAGCTAGCGCCCAGTAGCAAGCCTTCTACTCCACGCGCCCGCTGCCGCGCCGTCAACGCATCCAGCCGCTGCAGGCCGGTCGCCGCGTCTCCCTCCATGCCTTCGGCGAGCGCGACCGCGCGCTCCAGATCGTCGGTTGGCAACTGGTAGCGTTGACAGGCGTCGAGCGCACGGGTGCCAATGGTCGTTGCCTCTGAAGTACGGCCTTGCTCGATCAGCGCCTGCACCTTCATCAGTGTGAGCGTTGCCCAGGCCGGTCCCGGGACCCCCTCGTCCAGCGCTTCGTCTCGGGTCATGGCGAGTCCGGCTTCTGCGTGCTCGAGTGCAAGCAGGAGCTCGCCCCGTAGACGTGCACAGGCGGACTCGGCCGCCAGGCGCCAGGGTTCCCAGCCTGGGTAGGTCTCCGCCAGGGCTCCGATCCGTGCTGCCACCTGCTTGGTGCCCGTTAGATCCCGCGCGACCATGTAGGGGATGAGCTCGGCGTTCGGGCCCTGAAACATCTGGGGTGGGTTGTCCTGCAGGAGCAGGAGCTCCGCGTGGGCTCGGTGGCGCTCGGCGTCTTCCCAGTTGCCGCGCTGAAGGGCGGCCAGGCGGCGAATGTGCTGGGCGTTGACCGCCTGGGCCGGTTCGGCATCCAGCCGGTCGGCCCATGTGGTGACGCTTGGCAGCCCAATGCGCGCCTCCGCGAGCCCGATTCCGTAGCAGATGGCGGTCACAATGGCTTGCACCATCGCGTCCTGCTCGACCGCCTCGAGCCGTTCCAGTACGCCGAGCCAGACCTCGCGCGCCCGGACGGTGTTCCCCTGGCACGCGGCCAGTCGGGTCGCACACGCGTTGCCCCACAGGGCGTCGAGCAGGGGACTCAGCGAGGCGAAGGGCTCGAGCAGGGCCGGAAGCCCGTCGATGAGTTTGTCATCCAGGATGCGCGAGCCAACGGCGATCGACATCACGACATGGTTCGCCAGTGCGCGGATGCCGTCGCTGGGGGCACACACCCGCTGCGCTTCCGGCGTTTCGTCGAAGCGTGCCTGGGCTGCCGAAAGCGCTGCGAACAGCCGCTGTTGAGGATCTTCGTGGGCGCTGAGTTGCAGCCAGTCGTCGTAGCCGGAATCCTTCTTGGCTTGCGCCAGGAGATCCTTTGCGACGTACGCGTAATAGCGCGGGTCTTCCCCGAACGCGGACATGCCTGCGAGCGACCACCTCAGGACGAACAGTTCGACGGCGGGGCGTCCCTCCCTTTCGGCATGTTGCAGGGCGGCCAGGACCGCTTCGGCACCCTGGGCACCGCCGATGCCAGCTAGTTCGCAGCGCAAGCGTTCAAGCTGCGCCATGACATCGAGCTCGTGGGGGCAAAGGAGTGAATAGGCTTCCTCAGCTTCGCCTGCGTGGATCAGGTGGTGGGCCGCGTGCACCACGCTGTCGTGTTCGTCTGACAAGGCCCGTGCTAACAACCGGTGGAGGTTCCGGGCGGTTTGGTCGTCGAGCCCAGCCAACAGAACGCGGCGCCACTCGCCATGGGCGAGCCGGTAGCTCGCCTCGTCTCCGACCAGCACCTGTGCTGACCGCAGCTCTGCGATCGGACCGTGCAGTCCAGTCTCGCCCGTCACTTCGGTGGACGCGAGTTGATCTGCCGATAGATGTCCCAGCAGCGAGAGCGCCAGCAATTCTGCCAGGCCGCGGGCGGCCGGTGAGAGTTGATCGACGCGCTGGCTGAGCGCTTCGGCCATGCTGCTCGGTAGGGCATCGGAGGGCAGCTCACGGGGCAGCGTCCAGCCGCTACCTTCGTAGGTGACCAGGCCGGCGTCGACCAAGTGCTGCGCTAGCTCGAGGCACTCGCGCGGTCTTCCATTGGCGAGCCGGTGCAGGCGTTGAGCGAGTAGGCTCACGTTGGGAACCGACCCAAACACGGAGCTGAGCAGCGCCGTCATGTCCTCCAGGCTCAGTGGTGCCAAGTTCAGCGTGGCGGCGTGGCGCTGGAGGACCTCGACCGCTTTGGGTGCGACCGGCGGCGTGCCAGACTGCAGGGTCACCGCGTACACCACCCGTCGCCGTTTGGCGGCCTGCGCGAACGAAGCGAATGCAGCGGCCGAGGGTTCATCGACCGCGTGAAAGTCGTCGATGGCGATCGCCAGCGGCCGCTTGTCGGCGATCGACTGTATGAACTTTCGAATCGCCTCATGCACGGTCCCGCGCGACAGCGTTGGATCGGCCAAGTCACGCACCGCGCTATCCTCTGCGAGGCCCGGCCCCTGATCCTGCGAGGGTGCTTCGGCCCGGTCAAACAGCAGCTCGCAGGCCGGACGGTTCTCCTTGCGAAAGGCGGCCACCGACTCGGGGAGCGTACGGGCGAGCTGCGCAAGCAGAGCACTCGCGACGCCGAACGGCCGGTCGCTTCTTTCGAGTCCACTGGCGCGTACCGATCGGGCGCCCACAAGCTTGGCCTCGAGCACGAAACCGTCCAGCATGCGCGAGCGCCCCGTACCCGCTTCGCCTTCGATCACGAAGCCGCCGCCGCGCCGCCTGAGCGCGCGCAGCGCGCGGCGCCGGATTTGTTCCAGCGGTTCGGCCCGGCCTACCAAGGAGGGCGTCGTGAGATATGCACGGGCCGTCTGCAGTTCATCGGGCACGCTCGACAGCATTGGCTTGAGCCGATCGAGCACCTCGGCGGTATTCTTGGGCCGCGAGTTTGGGTTGGGGCGGATGAGGGCCAGCACCAGCGCATCCACCTCGGGGGGAATGCCCTCGACGAGCTCCGAGGGGGGGGCTGGCTTGGTGCGCCACGCCTCGCGGAGCTTTCGCATGCTTCTGACCGGATAGGGAACACGCCCGGTGAGCGCGTGATAGAGCGTTGCTCCCAGCGAGAACATATCGCTGCGCCCGTCGAGGCTTACCTGGTTCAAGACCTCGGGCGCCATGTACGGTGGGGTGCCTGCGACTAGGGTCGAGGGACCGAACGGTGCGAGCAGCCCGAAGTCGATCAGGCGGGCCTGGCCGTCCGCCGTGCAGCGGATATTGCGCGGCGTAATGTCGCGGTGCACCAGGCGTCGCGAATGCAGGAACGCCAACGCGGAGCACGCGGCATAGGCGATCTCACAGGCGCGTTGCCAAGGTAGCGGGGCGAGCTCGCGCAGGTCGCCTCCGGACAGAAGCTCCATGGTGTAGAACGGCCCAGCAGCTTCATCGAGGCCGTAGTCGAACACCCGCACGATGCGCGGGTGCGCCAGCTGCATGAGCGTATGGAACTCCTGCTCGAACAGTTTTGCGGCCCGCTGACCGTGACCGTCATCGGTCATGTGCAGGACCTTGAGCGCCACGTGCTCGCCCGTGGATAGGTCGAGCGCCCGGTGCACCTCCGCCATTCCCCCCGAGCCGAGGCTTCCTTCGATCTGGTAACGGGCTGCGATCCGGGTGGGTCGAGGCGGCCCGGAAGGAAAGACAGATGATCTCATAACACCGTAATAGTGCAACTATTACGTATTTTACCGTCGCTTGGTGTTCAGTACAATTTCACAACCGGGTGAAAATGCCGACAGCATCCCGATTCCCTTTGCTGGGCACTTGCCGAGGTTGCTGCGACCTGGGCGGCGCATACCCGGAATCCACCTACACCACACACCAACCCTCCACATCCGAACCGAGCTTCGCGGGTCTGCCGAGCGACCGACGAGCATACCGTCGCCCTCGGCCGCGGGGCCTCACGCGGGCGCTGCGCTGAGGCGGTCCAGGTCACAGGCCGAGGTTCGGGAGCTGCTGAGAAGCGTGCGGTCCTCGAGCCCACCTTCCACCATGGCGAGCCCTGAACCGACGCGCCGTCCCGATCTCAACAGCGCATCGGCGACCCCGCCCATGAGGGTGATAACGAGGCAAACCCCCCAAAGTGCGATCCAGAATGTCAATCGCGATCTCGTACATGGTCCTTGTCCTTTCATGGTCGGGCCCGCGGCCCTTGCACCAGGTAGGGTCCAATGGCCGCGTTTGTGACGAACTGACGAGGCGATGGCTGCTGCCCCGGTCATTGGGTGGTCGACTGCTTTCGGACCTGCTACGCAGGAGCGGTCGGCCAGCACGGGAGGGCAAGTGGAGCGCGATGGAGAGCACATACCGTTCGTGATGTCGGGATCCTATCCGCCGCGCGCCGGTAACCTGGTGCGACCCCTGGTTGATGGCGGCCCGGCCTTTCGGCGGATTTGTGAGGCGGTCGAGGGGGCGCAGCGCAGCGTGTACGTCACTGTGGCGTTTCACCAGCGGGACTTCGAGATGCCGGGTGGTCATGGCAGCTTCTTTGACGTGCTCGACCGAGCCAAGGCACGGGGCGTGGACGTTCGCGTGATCTTCTGGCGCCATCCGGTCTACGAGCAGATGGACCCGGGTGCGCATTTTTCAGGGACCGAGGAGGAGCGCGCCTGGCTGCAGGCGCGCGGTTCCTGTTTTCTGGCCCGCTGGGACCAGGCCGATACCAAGTATTGCCAGCATCAGAAGAGCTGGCTGGTGGATGCTGGCACCGAGGGTGAGGTTGCGTTCGTGGGTGGCATCAATCTGGACAACGGTTCGGTAGCGGAGCCGGGGCACCCCGCGCGCGCGGGTGGCAATACGCACGACGTTTACGTCGAGCTTCATGGTCCGGCCGCAACGGACGTCCACCACAATTTCGTCCAGCGCTGGAACTGCGCCAGCGATCGCAGCGAGCCCGGCGGTGTTTGGCCCGACCACGATGCCCAGGATGAGCTGTCCTTCCCCAGGGCGCCCAGCGCCGTGCGCGGGTCTGCCGTGGTGCAGGTACAGCGCACCGTGCGCAAGGGGCTGTATGAAGACGGGACTGCCGCGCCCGGCGCCGAACCCTTCGCCATTCACGAGGGTGAGTACAGTGTGGTCGACCAGTACTTGCGGGCCATCGAGGCTGCCAAGCGGAGCATCTACATCGAGGACCAAGCGATCGGTGCTCCCGCGATTGTGGACGCCCTGCATGGGGCCTTGGAACGCGACGTGGCGGTCGTGTTTTTGGTGCCTGCGACCCCCAATCAGCAGCTGGCGGAGGCACGCAAACAAGCCCGGTCGAAACGCTTCTTCGATTCGGTGGCGGCTCTGGGCAGGCACGACCACTTCGCGTTGGTCGGGCTTGCGGCGCGCCACGACGGCGGCGAGTTCCAGCACGTCTATGTGCACGCGAAGATCGCACTGGTCGACGATGCCTGGTGCACGATCGGGTCCGCCAACATCGGCAATCGTTCCTTTTACGGAGACACCGAGCTCAACGCTTCCTTCTGGCATGCGCCGACCGTGCGCGCCTTGCGCCGCGAACTCCTGCAGGAACACATCGCCGAGGATACGAAGGCCCTTGACGACGTCGCTGCCCTCGTCCGCTACCGTACGGTGGCACGGCAGAACCTGGTGCGACAGCAGCAGGGTGCCGCGATGCAGGGGTTGGCCTTTGTGCTCGACCCCACCTGCTATGGTAACTAGCTACACGGTAGCTAGAGCATGTCACATGGAGCAGCGTTCCAGGCAAGTGCGCGGCTTCCGACGTAGCGGTGGAGATGGGCAGATAGCTCGGCGGCGTCTTCGCCCGCACCATGGATGAAGCTCGATTTTCGGCGGCGCATGAAGTTGCCGCCCATCAGGTACAGGCCCGGTGCTGCGATCACGCCCCCCTCGTGGCGCAGGCGGCCGGCGGGGTCGAAGACCGGCACGTCGAGATAGCGGTAGTCCGGGACAAACCCGGTCGCCCACAGGACGCTCCGAATCCCGGCCCGACCGAGATGCAGGTCCAGCAACGGCGTAGCGGGTAGGCGGGTCGGGGCAAAGCGCTGTGCTGGTTCGAGGGAATCGGCTAGCCCTTGCTGCTGGGCCCACGCATCCAGGCGAGTGAGCAGGCGGTTGAGTTTGAGGTCGGCGAGTTTGCAGGCGTTGGCGAGGGAGCCCGAAAAAAGCGCACGGCCTTCCCGAAAGCCGGCCAACTTGCCTGCGAGGCGCACACCCATGTCGGCCAGGGCGTTGAGGTCGAGGAGCGTGGGCGCCGCTTCTCCGATCAGCTGTGGCGAGGATACCGCGCGCGCTCGCATGAGGTCGTCCACCTCGTCGTAGCGCGAGTCGGCGATGCCACTGTGCTGCATCCACCACTGGCTGTCACGTCCGCGGTAGCTGCGTGGCATGCGTACGTGGTGGCCGACGGCCAGGGTCACGGGCCGTCCAGACCGTTGAAGTTCGCGCGCAAGCTGAACGCCCGTGGCTGAAGCGCCGACGACCAGGACACCACCGTCGGGAAGCTGTTCGGGCCGGCGGTAGTGCATCGCATGCACGCTGGTCAGGTCAGCAGGCAGGGCCGTCGCAAGCGTGGGTACGCGCGGCAGCGCGCATGCGCCGGATGCCAGCACCACGCAGCGGGTCTCGAGCGCCCCGCGGCTCGTCTGGACCTGGTAGCCGCCATCGATCGGTGCGACCCTTTGCACGTCGGTGTGGGTCCTGATCGGTGCGTCGATGTGGCAGGCATAGCGCCTGAGAAAATCCACGACGTCGTCCCGGTGCATGAAACCCTCTGGGTCCGGTCCCCGGTAGGCCTTGCCTGGTAGGCGCGTCTGCCAGTTGGGTGTGAGCAGGCGCAGGGAGTCCCAGCGCTTCCGCCAGGCCGCTGCCACCTCGCCGCGCTCGAGCACGACATGGTCGATCGACCGGGCTGTGAGGTGGCGACTCATGGCGAGACCGGCATGGCCGGCCCCGATGATCACGGTGGTGGTGCGCACGGGATCCCTCCGAAGCGATTTGCCAGCCAGAGGCTGCCGCTTAGCCCAGTGCCACCGAGACGTTGGTGGGGTTGGTGAGTACATCGAACACGGGCGAGCGCTTCTGCGACTGGGCGACCAGTGCCTCCAGGTCTTCACGCGGCGCGTCGGCGTCGATCTCATAGGTGACGCGGATATCGTTGAAGCCGTTGCGTACATCGGGGTCGGCGCCCAACATGCCGCGGGCGTCGATCTGGCCCTCGAGCTTGGCCGACACCGATCGCAGCTGGATCCCGCGGTATTGGGCGACCGCGGCAACGCCGGCCGTCAGGCAGCTTCCCAGGCCCGACAGTACGATCTCCAGGGGCGTCGCTGCGTTGTCCTGCGAGTCGAACAGTTCCGGGTGATCGGAGTCGATGGTGAACTCCTGCTTGCGCGCTTGTTCGGCTCCGAGGCCGAAAAAGCCGCCTACGGTGTTTCGGCTGTGACTGCCGGAAAGCCATGTGCACGTGGTGCGGAATGCGAACTGGGCGGCCGGCGGTTGGGCTGCCAGGGCCTCGCGCGCCTCCAGCAGCGCTTGCACGTTGACGCCATTGTCGATCTTGTTCTGTGTGTTGCTCATGGTCGGTTCTCCTGTCTTGGAATGGGCACTGCCCGTGGATGGGGAGCGGCTTTCGCAAGTCGCGTACCAACGCCATCGGGTGGCCCTCACTTGTTGTTTTCTAAGCGTTTGTGCCGGTTGCCTCGCCCTTCGGCCGTCTGCGAGGCCCATCGATGAGGCGCGGGACATGCGCATGGGATATGGGTCATGCCAGAAAGTGCATGCCGCGCATGTCTGGCCCCACCCCGGTCGATGAGCGCTTGACGTGGAGTTGCCCGGCGCCAGATGCTCCCGGCATGTCCGCTTCGTCGTTGGAAAGGCCCGTGCTGTACTGTTTCTCAGGGTCGCCGTTCGTATGGCGCGCAGAGATCGCCCTATGTGAGAAGGGGATCGGCTACGACCGGCGCGTGTTTCGCCGCAAGCGGGGCGAGCACCGCATCGATGAGGTCCGGGCGGTGAACCCGCGTATGCAGCTCCCCATCCTGTTGTGGGGCAAGGTCGCTCTGTACGAGAGCATGGCGATCTGCCATTTCCTGGAACTCGAACACCCCGCTCCACCGCTGATTCCAGTTGCTACGGCCGACCGCGCGCGCGCGCTGGTGCTGTCTCAGGAGTCGCACGATCTGGACAGTGGTTGTTGGGACGCCTTCATGATCGCTGAGGGCGATGCCAAGCTTGGGGACGATTCGGAACCGCGATGGCAAGCGCACCGCAAGATGCACGGGGAAGTGCAACGATGGGAGGCACACGCAGCGGCCGGTGGTGACTACCTCGTCGGGGATACCTTTACCCTTGCCGACATCGCCGCCTTCCCGACCATTGCCTTTTGCGTGCGCTACGGCCTTGACCTTGCGCATCGCGCCCCCCGACTGGCCGCATGGTATGCCCGCATGGCGAGCCGCCCATCCGTCGACGCAAGCTGGCCCGATCACTGGCGCGCACGGCCGGGAAAGGACGCGGGCTTCAATGAGCCCGGCTGGCAATGACTACATCATTGCCGGCCGGCGCGGCGGTTGAGGAAATCCTCTCCAGTGCGTCCATAGACGCGACCAAGCGTTCGCCCGCTCATCCTAGTGGCTATTGGATGGCCAGTGCTGGGCGGCTTCCTGCCTGGTGGGTCGTGCACACCCTGTGGGTGCACGGGCGTAGTCGCCCACCTTTCAAATCGAGTAAGCTATAGACATATACCGCTATTGCGGTAGTATTTCGATTTCATGGAAACTCAGGGAGGCGGGTGAAAGAGGGGGCGCTACTTGCGGGGCGCTACCGGCTCGACCAGGAGCTCGGGCGAGGCGGCATGGCGGTGGCCTACGCAGCCACGGACACCGTGCGCGGCGTTACCCTGGCGGTGAAGCGCCTGCTGCCCGGGGCGCTCTCGGCCGGCGACGATGTCACGCGGCTGTTCGAGCAGGAGTTTCATACTCTGCAGCAGCTGCGACATCCGCGGGTCGTCCAGGCCTACGACTTCGGCTATGAAGACGATGGCCGGGCGTTCTACACGATGGAGTGGTTGCCGGGCGGCGACCTCCGCGAGCTATCGCCCCTGCCCTATCGGCAGGCCTGCGCGCGCCTATCCGACATTTGCTCGGCCCTATCGCTGCTGCATTCCAGGCGGCTGCTTCATCGCGACGTAACGGCGCGCAATGTGCGATGCGCGAGCGAAGGGCACGCCAAGCTCATCGATTTCGGCGCGGTGGTGCCTTTCGGTGCGGCCCCGCGGTTGATCGGGACACCGCCTTTCTGCCCGCCGGAAGCGGTCACCGGCCAGGAGTTGGATGGACGGACGGACCTATTCGCGCTGGGGGCTACCCTGTATTTCGCGTTGACCGGGCGCAACGCCTATCCGGCGCGCACGTTCGAGTTGCTGCGCAAGCAATGGAGCAACCCTCCGCCGCCGCCCTCACACTACTGTCCGGACCTCCCGGAGGCCCTCGACCGACTGGTCATGTCCTTGTTGGCGCTCGATCGCGATGCCCGGCCGGCGAGCGCGGCGGAGGTCATGGAACGGCTATGTGTGCTGGCAGAGCTCGACATGTCCGAACAGGTCGTGGTGCAGCAGGCATACTTGACGACCCCCAAGCTGGTGGGCCGCGAGGAACCACTCCAGCAGGCGCGCGAGCTGATCAAGCGCGTCCGGCGCGGCCGTGGCGCCGCCATGTGGGTGCGCGGCCCCGAAGGCTCTGGGCGCAGCCGCTTCGCCGCCAGCTGCGTGTTGGAAGGCAAGCTTGCGGGCCTCGTCGTGGTGCGTGCGGACGCGACCCATGCGCTCGGTGACTTCGGCGTCGCCCATGCGTTGGTCGAGCAGGTCTGCGAAAACCTGCCCGCCCTGGCCGCCCGTGTGCCTCCGCTTGGCGATGACGGAGCCGACCGGGACTCGGCGCATCTGGCTGCGCTGCGTGACCTGATGCTGAGTGCTGCGCGCCGCCATCCCCTGATGCTTGTGGTAGACGATGCGGATCGAATCGATGACCGCAGCGCAGCGCTCTTGGGGTTACTTGCCGATGGGACGCGCCAAGATCGGGTGGTGGTCCTCGCCACCACAGCCGGTGACGCGGCCGAGGCGCCTGCGTCCCTCGGTTTCTTTCAGAAGGCGGCCACCGTGGTCAGTCTTCACGCCCTGTCCCAGGCCGAGAGCAGGGCACTGCTGCAGTCGATCTTCGGCGACGTCGCCAACCTCGGTCTCATAGCCGACCGCCTGTACACGCTATCGGGAGGGATGCCCGCGGCGCTCATGCAGCTCGCCCAGCACCTGCTGGATCGAGGCCTGGTACGATACGAGGCGGGCGGCTGGACCTTGCCGGCATGTTTGGAGCCGGGCGATCTACCGAGCTCTGTGCAGGCGATGCTGGAGGCCCGTCTCGCTGCGATCGGTCCGCGCGAGCGTGCTCTGGCCTCGGCCCTGGCGCTCGCGCCCGCCGGTGGGCTCCAGGTGGATGCGCTTGCGCAGCTGGCGGCCAGTGACGACACCAGTGCGGTCCTGCGTTCCCTCGACGTCCTGGTGGAGCGCGAGATCGCCACCGTTGCCGGGATTCGCTACCGCCTGAGCAGCGCCTCATATGGCGCTCTACTGCTCGCCGGCCTGTCCGAATCCGAAGCGCAAAGCTTGCACGGCCGGATGGCAGATGTGATCGCGGCCCGTACCCCCGACAGCTGGCACGTCGTTCGACACCTGGTGCTCGCCAGGCGCCTCGATGACGCCTTGGACGTTTTTCTGTCGAGGGCCCACCAGGACCTTCATCTCGACATCGCCGAGATCGCCGCGCGCGCTCGCGAGCTGACGCCGGACTGGCTCGTGCACATGCGCACCTTGGTCGCCCACGCGGGGGCGCCTGGGCGTCCGGCGCTACATCGCGATCTGGCGCAGGGAATACTGCTCGGTCTCGGGGCGCTCCGGTCGGACGCCGAACGCAGCGACGTCGAGGCGGTGCTCGCACAGCTCGAGCATGATTGCGGATGTGATATCTACGAACGGCTGGACCCGGCCCTGGCGCCCCAGGAGCGCCTTACCCAGGCGCTAACGCAGGCACAGGCGCGCTACGACGCAACTCCCGAGGCGCTGCGTGTGCGCGCGCCCGCAGAAGCACTGCCCGAGCTGGGCCGTGCCGTGATGCGCGCGATCGGTGTGCTGGGTTCGCGCTTCGAGTACGACTTCTTTGCGGGCCTGACCGCGCTTGAGCCATTCGTTCCGCTGTCGCCGGCGCTTCAGGTTCTGCAGTGGAACGTCGAGGCCACGCGGGCGCTCGCGCAAGGTCGCTATCATGCTGCACACGAGAAGACCGAAGCCATTCTTGCTCGTATGGCGGAGCCCGACCGTGCCGACCTCGATCCGGTATCCCATCGCTATATGGGCTTGGCACTGGAGCTTTCCTCCCAGCTCCAGCAGTTGACGTTCGGGGCGCAGCTCGATTCGCAACGCCTTGCGAATCTCGATGGCGATCCCTTGTTTGCTGTATCGGCCCACCAGGTCCGCATGTTCGCAGCGCTTTCCAAGGGAGACGCGAGTGGGGCGGACCGTCACCGGCGTCAGGCCGAACTCCTGCAGTTGCAGGACAACCCGCCGCAGATGTTCGGAGATTGGTGCCTCGCTCTCGAGGTCCTGGTCTATGCCTTCGCCGGCGATCTGGCTCGCCTCAAGCAGACCATCGTTGCGCTGGAAGCTGTGGCTGAGCGCATCCCTGGCTATCGCCCCATCCTCCATCACGCCAAGGGGAGCTATCAGGCGCTGCGCGGTGCGGATGCTCAGGCGCTGCAGGAGGCCGAACGTGGCTTGTCGTTGGTCCGGCCCGGTGAGCATCCGTTCTACATTTGGCTGGCGGCGAACGAGGTGACCGCGTTGCTGTCGTTGGATCGGAAGTCGGATGCCCTCGCTCGGGGCGCTCAGCACCTGGCCGACGTGCGGCCTCACGATCCCGGACCCGTGCTCAATGCGTTGCTGGAGGCAGTGGCCCTGGCGCACGCGCAAGCAGAGGAGTACCCGCGCGCTCGGGCGCTCGCGGACGAAGCGATCGGCCTGCTCCAGGATTTTGGGGCCGCGGGGTTGGTGATGGGAAGCGCCTACGAGGCGCGCGCCTACGTGGCGATCGCCGAGGGAGATCACGTGGGCTTTGAGCACCACGCGCGCAAGTGCACGCAGATCTATCGCGCGGCGCGCAATCCGCTGCTGGCTGCCCGCCATGCTCGCTTGATGGAGGCCGCGCGCACGCGCCTGCAGGTGGCCGACGACTTGGCTGTCGCTTCGGTGGTGCCAGCCGAGGACACACACCAGGAAGCGACCTCCATCGCGCATGGGATCGACCCGGTCCAGCGCTTTCGGGCTGCCCTGAGAAAACTGCTGCGCGCCAGCGGCTCGGACGCCGGCTTCCTCTACGTGATGGAAGGGTCCGGCCCACGGCTGGTGGCCCAGGTAGGAGCCCTCCAGCCAGTGGCCAACATGGATACCCTGGTCGCAAACTACGTGGAACAGGAAACCGCTGACCTGGAAACGGTGCTGGACTCAGCCGCCTCTACCCCTTCGGTGTTGTCCACGCTGGGCGCGCAGGTCATCACGGTTACATTGTCGCACGATAGCGCTCGAGGCACGGAGATCACCGGGGTCGCCCTGCTCCGGCGCGCGGTCGAAGTCAGTCATCCCGAACCGCCCCTGGTGTCGTCCATCAGCCTTGCGCTTCAGCAGGCGGGTGTGTCGGGCGTGCTCGCAGGCTGAACCTCCAGCGGGATCGGAGTGCGCGGGCCTGGCTTCCGCCAAGCTCTCGGATTTCGATGCATTTTGCGTGCTCCCCCCCTCAGCTTCCGTTCTTGCCGACCGTTTACCTACAGGACAGCATTGTAAGCAAGGATCCAAATGAAGCATCCCGACCATCCCTGGGTGCTGCATCATGCCGCACCCGTCTACATCCTCGCTTTCCCGGAGACCTTCGACGACGATGAGATCGCTCAGATGTACGACGCACTGGCTCACTGGTGGCCCCAAGTGCGGCAACCCGTCATCACGGTCGTCGACTACAGCGTGTGCCGCAGGGCCGACGCTTGGGCGAGGCGCTCTGACGCCTACGGTACGTACGCCCAACGCGTGGCGCCCTATGCTGACAAGTATTTGGTGGCCAGTGCGGTTGTGGTACGCGATCTGCTGATGCAATCGGCGGTGCGCGCTCTGTTTGCCGCTTCCGATCGTGTCCGAAACGCGGACACTCTTCGATTCTTCCAGTGCCGCGAGGAAGCGATTGCGTGGGCTAGCTTCGAGCTCCAGGGCCATCGGTACAAACAGCGGGCCTCCTGAGCGTTCAGACTCCACGCGCAGGAGTGCCCGGGCTAGTTAGCTAGTTCCTGTTCAAGAACGCCGAGTTTCGATCTCGGGGTGCGTTGGAAAG
>JAPPOR010000033.1 GCA_028817905.1 Myxococcales bacterium | reverse complement strand
TCACCGAAAGCCCTGCGAAGCCGATCACTTGCACGATCATCACGTGCCTTGGTGATGGATGCGGGCTAGGGAGTCGAAGGACAAGCGAAGCGACGTCGAAGTCGTGAATGATCTGGGCTAGTTGTCACCGAAGCGAGCGATCGGTTGACTGGCCCCGGGTGCAGTCCGTGTTAGCCTACCCACATTGGGGAGGACGTTGCATGCGCGATTGGTACGGCCATCTGCCCGCCTGGTACGTCGGGTTCGACGACGCGACGGGGTTCACGTCGGCCGTGCTATGCGCGGTCCTCTTTGGATGCCTGGCGCTGGTCCTGCCGTTTCGCCGGCAACAGGGGCGAATCGAACTTGGCTGGGACCTTGCGGCGTTCGGCGTCACGATCCTCGTAACCTTCTTGTATCTAGGACCGTTCGAAAGCCTGCTGCTGGAGCGCATTGACCAGCGCATCGGAGGTCGTCTCGACGCCTACCACGGCGGCTACGACTGGCTGCCCACCCCCGCGCTGGTTCTACTGTGGCTCCTAGTCGCGGACCTCCTGTACTACTGCGCCCATCGCTTCCTGCACTCGTCTCTGCTGTGGCATGCACACGCGTTCCACCACAAGCCAGAACACATCAACCCGCTCAGCGGGGTCCGTGCCTCACCCCTGCACGTGGTCGTCTTGGCGGTATCCGGAACCATCGCCTACTTGCTGCTGCCCTATCCCGAAGCGGGCCTCGCCGTGCTGGCGCACAGCGTACTCAGCGCCTGTGTGCCCTTTTATGCGCATGCCAACCTGCGCGTTCCCTTCGCCAGCTACCTCGAGTACGTCTTTGTCACCCCGCGCTTTCACTTCGTCCACCACAGCCGCGACCGCCGCTACTCGGACACGAACTTCGGCGAAGTGCTAACCATCTGGGATCGCATCTTCGGCACCTTCACCAACCCGGACACCGTGCCACTGGATGAGCCCACCGGCCTCAACTACGAGCTCAGCAACCTACGTGCGATGCTGGGGCTACCGCCAACCCGCACCGACAACGCGCCTTCCCGCGACCGCGCTCCAGCTAGCTAGGCAGTTGTGCGAGGGGTGATTTGGCGATGGATGCGGGCTAGGGTATCCCGTGGTTGAGCGGGCGGTCGTAGCGATCGGCGCAGGGTGTAGCGCCGCGAAGTCCGCAAGACGGTGGCGCCTTGTGGTGCTTGTGTCACTGCTTTCGGCCTGCGCGGAGTCGACCCTGCCGCCCGGCGCAACGTCGTCTTCCGACTCGGCGTCTGGTCCCATCATGCAGCAAGACGGGAGGCCGGTGACCGCCGTCGGACCGCCGCGACCGGCCCGGCAAGTCGCGCCTCCCCGACCCCTGCCAGCGGTCCCAGCCCCCGCTACGACACCTCCCCCGCCGCCCACGCCAGACGCGGCTATGCCAGCACGTCCGCTCTCACCCGCGGATACGTGCGGTGAGCTCGACTACGCCTTCGACCCGGATACCGATGCGGGCGTGGCGGGGTTCGACTCATGCGTCTTCGAACTCACTCCCATTCCCTCCGAGCCGGAAGAACTGCTGCTGATTGTAGAGACGGCGTCGGGAGTCCGCATGTCCCGCCGGCGCGACGCGGGCTGGAGCGTCACCCCCGACCACACCGCAGTCGTACTCACCGGAAGCCTGTGCGAAGAGGCGCTCTCCGGCGCGCTGCAACGCATAACCTTCGAATACAAGTGCCGAAACCCGCCACCAAAGGGCTTCCCGCCGCTCGACTGAGCTACTCATCGAACAGGCAGTCCGTGCAGCCGTCGCCCTCGATGGCGTTCCCGTCGTCGCACTCCTCATCGTTGGTGACCACACCGTCTCCGCAAAAGCGTGGCTCGCCGGGCACGATCATACAGTTGGCGTCACAGACCAGACAGCTCTCCGCTCCGTATCCGCAGGTCTCCGTCACCGTATTGCCCTCGTCGCAGTGTTCACCGCCAGTGACCTCACCGTCGCCACAGACGCCAGCGGGCTCCAGCTGACAGTCGTTGTCGCAACCATCGCCCAGTTCGATGTTTCCGTCGTCACAGGCTTCCCACGATGCGTCCAGCGTTCCATCGCCACACGCGCTGGTCGCTCCCGCAACGAGACGGCATGTCTGATCGCAGACTTCACAACTGTCGACGCCGTATTCACATCTCTCCGTCGCCACGTTGCCGTCGTCACATGCCTCCGCGCCAGTCACCAGACCGTCGCCGCAGGCATCGGGACAGTCGGCCGGGCAGGACATCGGGTCCTCATCATCTCCGCACGTTTGATCCCCACAGCTGGGCTCGCCGCACTCGCCGGATGCACATGGGTCGGGCTCGCAGCCCTCGGCATTTGGGCAGGCATCGGGATTGCCCTGCTCCGTTTCCGTATTTGAGGGATCCATGCCGCCGTCCACTTCCCCTGCACCGCCGTCCGGTCCGTCCTCATTGCCTTCAACGCGTTCGGCTTCTTCTGACTCGCCAGGGTCACTTCGATCATCGGGATCACCCTGTTCGTCCGGATCTTGACCATCGGGGTCATCCTGATCATCGGAGTCCTCCTGCTCACCGGCCTCCCCTTGGCCGCCAAAACGCCCACCACCGAGGCAAAAGCCAAGGATGCAGATGCCATCACAATTCTCGCAGGCCGGGGCACCACCGCCCCCGTCGTCGCCGCCGGCAGAGGACGACCGGTTGCCTGTGGACCTACCGGATCCAGTGCCTTCGCTGCCCCCCTCGGGCGCGGGGCCATGTCCGCGGAGGGCCCCCCCTACTTGCTCACCCCGCTCGCGTGACCCCGCATCCCCCGCCGACAGCCCAGATGTGATTTCATAGGCACCACCGCCACAGGCGGTCATGACGCCGCATAGCCCCGATGCGAGAGCGAAGGTTCTGGTCATGTGTTTGTGCACGTGTTCCACCCCGTTTGAACTTGACTGGAGTACAACACCTTGACCCCCACGACGAGAAACCCACCGTAATCTTGCTGACACCGGAGGACCCGATGGGCGGTTTCGTCCGGAAACCGATGTGCGAGAAATCAAAGCGGCTGATCGCGCGCCGCTTCTCTAGCTCGCCCCGGTAGTTCCCCGGCGCCTCCATTCGGACTGAGGCAACTCGTACACGTGCTCATGGCTGACCCCGTCCTCAAACATGGCCGCTTCACGGTTGGTGCCCGCGTGCCGGAACCCGAGCGCTTCAACCAGGCCTATCGACGCTACGTTCCGCGTGTCCATCTCGGCCACCGCGCGTGCAACGTCGTAACGCGCAAAGACAACCTCGAGCATCCCCGAGACCGCCTCGTACCCATAGCCCTTGCGCCAAGCAGCCGGCGCTAGGAGGTAGGCGACGTGCACGGTGTCGGGCTCGCGGACCGTGGCCTGTACGAAGCCGATCGGCGTCGTCTGGTCCTTTGGAATCAGGATCCAGGTCAGCCAGTGTTCGGTGCCATCCGGGCTCTTGCCGCCCGCAAGGAACTCATACTGCCGTTCGAGCTTGGAAACGCTGGGCGGCCCCTCCTCGAGAAAACGGTATGTGAGTGGGTCCCGCAGCACCTCGGCCATGACGGCAGCATGCTGCTTGACAACCGGCTGGGCCGTCAGGCGCACGGTACAAAAACTGGGGCGAGCATCGGGATTCGATGATGTCATGGAGAATAGACTCCTAGCAGTGCCACACTCGCGTTTGACGTGCCATCGGACCGGAGATCCGTCCTATTGACCTGAAATGGCGCCTGCGATTCAATTGGTGCCATGAAATGCTGGCATTGGCGGCAGTGGTCGTGGTTGGGAGTGTGGCTGCTTGCTTGCAGCGACACCCCGACACCAGCCGCGCGCCACGACGACACGGTGCCCATGCGTGCCACGACGCGCGAGGGTGGGCAGCCGCCTCCGATCGATCGCGAAACGCCGAGCTCGGATGCAGGCCTCGAACCGGTGCATGTGCCCATGCCCAAGCCGACGGCGATCGGCGCCGGTCCGGTTCACAGCTGCGCACTGTTCGACACCGGGGCGATCAAATGCTGGGGCCGAAATGAGCTAGGCGAGCTCGGCGTGGGTGACACGGAAGCGCGGGGCGACGACCCAGACGAGCTCGGCGACGCACTGCCCGCGGTCAACCTGGGCAGCGGACGGCGCGCCACCTCAGTGGCGGTGGGCTCTGCGATGAGCTGCGCTCTGCTCGTGGATGGGGCCGTCAAGTGTTGGGGAAGCGGTTTTCTGGGTGCTCTGGGGCTGGGAGACGACATGCACCGGGGCGCATCGAGCTCGCAGCTCGGCGATGCCCTGCCCGAGGTAGACCTGGGTCCGGGTGCCATCGCAGTACGCTTGTGGCAGGGCTTCCGCACCTGTGCGTTCCTCGACAACGGTGCTCTCAAGTGCTGGGGCGGCAACCAGTACGGCCAGCTCGGCCTGGGCGACACCCTTTCACGCGGCGACGAACCCGGCGAAATGGGCGACGCTTTGCCGCCCATCGACCTAGGCACCGATCGCACACTTGTGGACCTGGCGCTCGGAACCAGCCATGGCTGCGCGCTGCTCGAGAACGGTACCGTCAAATGCTGGGGCAACTCGTTCACCGGTCAGCTCGGCCTCGGTGACACCGACACCCGCGGAGACGGGCCCGGCGAGATGGGCGACGCATTGCCCGCGGTCGATCTCGGCGCCAACGCCCGCGCCGAAGGCGTCGCCGCTGGACAGCGACACAGCTGCGCGTTGCTCGAGGGAGGCGCCGTCAAGTGCTGGGGCCTCAACGGGTCCGGGATGCTCGGTGTCGCAGCGGGCGCCGACCGCCTTGGCGACGAGCCCGGCGAGATGGGCGACGCATTGCCAGTGGTCGATCTGGGCACGGACGTGCGCGCCATGCGGATCGTGGCCGGCACTCAGCATACCTGTGCCCTGCTCGAAGACGGTCGCGTCAAGTGCTGGGGCGACAACCAGCACGGCCAGCTAGGGCTCGGAGACACCAACGTACGCGGAGATGAACCTGGGGAAATGGGCGACGCCCTGCCCATAGTCGACCTGGGCACCGGGCGCACGGCGCTGCAGCTCACCACCTCCGGCAACCACACGTGTGCGCTATTGGACAACGATCAGGTCAAATGCTGGGGCGACAACCAGTACGGCCAGCTAGGGCTCGGCGACACCAACGCACGGGGCGACCAACCGGGCGAGATGGGGGATGCGCTCCCCGCTGTGAACCTGTGAACGAACAAGACGCCCTGGCGTGGTCCCGTTGGCCCGCGACGCCGGTCGATGGGATGGCGAGGCTTCGCCCCATCCGAACGATGCAAGGCGCCACTGGAACCGGATTCGCTGGCCTGGAACCCTGTGGATTCCGCTGGCGACCTCACGACGAGTCCGCATGAGGCAAATCCAGCCGCCCGTCCCTCCCCGGAGCACCGAAGGTGCGACTTAGAATCCTTGATACAACGCCAACAGAGAATGGTGAGTTACCCAAACTCGACTCATCTATACACGAGATCGCTTGTCAAGGATTCTAGTCCGACGCAGCCAGGTCTGTCGCCCAATAGGGGGATGTCTTGCCACCGCCGCGTACGTAGCCGGCATAAGCTTGCCAAAAGCGGCGCTCGGCGTCGTCGACAGCCCGTTGCTGCTTGGCCACGAGGTCGCCGGTCGCGCGCAGCTTGACGCGCACCGCTTCGGCTTCGGCGCGCAAGGGCTGGAGCTCGTAGCGCTCCAGATCGTGCAACATGGCGCGCTCGGCGTTGGCTAGCTTGTACTTGGCCTTGGCCAACTCGACCGACAGCTCGGCTTGCGCGACCCCGGCCTCGGCCAGTGCGACGCGTGCCTCGGATAGCTGCTCGCTGGCCGAGGACATCGGGCCGGCTCCGCCGCCTGCCCATCGCACGTCAGCTAGCCGCTCCTCCGTGGTGCGCTCGGACGTCAGGCGCTCGCGCATCAGCTGCAGTCGCGCGCGGGCAACGATCACGCCGTCCTCCGCATCCGCGATCCACTGGCGTGTCTCGGAAGGCAGCGTCGCATCGCGCGGATCGAGCGGCTCGACCGTTTGCCCCCCGCAGGCCATCAGCGCTAGGCATACGCCGACGATCGATAACATCCGATGGCTGCGCACGTCCATCATCGACCTCCCAGCCGTCGGCCGCCCTTGCGACCCTCGGGAAAGCGCTTGAGCGCGCCCTTGGCCGCGTCGGATAGACCCGCCTTGCGCAGGGTCGCCGCGAGGTTCTGGCGCGCCGCCTCGAGCCCCCCCTCGGCCGCTTGGGCGAAGGCCGACAGCGCCTCATCCATCTTGCCCGCCCGCAGGCACGCGATTCCCAGAAGGTTCTGCTCCACCGGCCCACCTTCCCTCTCGACCGCCGCCTGCAGCACCATGCGCGCCACGTGGGGCTGATTGTCGTCAAGTAGGATCTCGGCAAACTCTCGCAGTGCTTCCAAGTCTTCGCTGTTGACGCCTATCCGTTCCAACAACGGGCCTGCGCGCTTGGGCGTGGGTTTGGAGGCTCGCCGACTCACCACGTCGAAGCGTGGACGCACCTCCTTCATCACCTTGCCGCCAAGGCAATCGCGCGAAGTAGGCCCAAACGCCCGTAGGGACCAGACCTGTTCGCGGCAAGCCGAGAGGACTTCCGTGGCGGTGCTATCGAGCTGCTTGATGCGCGCGTCGAGCGCCGCGCGGATCGCCTGCTGCGCTTGCGGCGGCAGATCTCCAGGAAGTTGCGCCTGCTGGATGCGTGCGCGCACCATCGTGAGGGTATCCGCAAGGCGAGCCAGGGCGACGGTCGTATAGCTTGCGCTGCCCTCGCGCGTGGCGTTCAGGTAGCTCTCCTGGGCGACGTCGCTCACCGTGATGAATTCCTCGATCAGCGTGGGGTCGGTCAGCGCGGGATAGCTCAGCAGCGTGTTGCGCATCAACTCCGCCATCCCGAAGTGCGCGCGCGCCAGCGCCCCGGGCGATGGCGATCCCGTGCCGGACAGCACGCCCTGTAGCGACCCCTCCGCTGCTTCCGCCTGACCGAGCGCCAGCTGCGCAAGGCCAAGGCGCGCGAGCACTTCCGGGTTGCCACTGCTCGCATAGGGCGAAAGGCCCGTAGCAACTTCCTGGGCGTTGCCGGTCTGTTCGAGCAGGACGGCCAAGCGCTCTAACGGCTCCGGATCCGGGCTCCCGGCGCCAAGCGAGAGCGCCTGCTGGTAGCTCTGACGCGCGGTCTGATAGTCCCCGAGCTCCTGGTACAGCTGTCCCCCCGCCACGAGCAACTGCACCTTCTGGGGATGGCCGGAGTCGGCGGCTTGCTTCAGGAAGGAGAGCGCCCGGTCCACCTCGAAGCGAGCGACCGCCATCTGGCCCAGGGTCGACAGCATCCCCGGCAACTCTTTGGATTGGCCATAGCCCTTGGCCATCTCATCACCAAGTTCATAGAGTTGTTCGGTCTTGCCGACCGCCCGTGCAGCGACGAACGCATTGAGAAGTGCTCGCTCGCCCAAGCTCGAGCCGCTGTTGTCGCGCGCGAACTTGACCAGACTGCCGTAGTCACCACCCTCGTCGCCGGCCGCACTCAGGGAGACCTCATCCAGCCGCCTCTGCTCCGCCTGGGCGAGCACCTGCTTGATCTCCTGCTGCAACGTCGGTCCCGCCGGTGAGCCCTGGGCGAGCATCCGCTGCGCCGCCTGGATAAGGCCGTGGTAGTCGTTGACGGTGTTGTATGAGTCGAGCACAAGCCGGATCGACGCACTGGCCTCTGGACTCCCCGGGAACTCGTATGCAAGCGCGGTAAGCCGGTCAATGGCCTCGCGGTAGCGCCCGTCCTGATAGAGCGTTTCGGCCATCGCGAAACGCGTTCGGCGCTGTTGGTCCTTGGTCAGGGGAAACGACAGCAACCTACGTCCAGCCCTGCGAAGGGTCGCCCGCGCCAGCACCCGACTGTCGCGGTCCTCGATCGAGGCATCGTCCCGGAGCGAGTCCTGTAGCTGCACAATGGCTGCAAACAGGGCACTCTGCTGCTCGGGTCGCTTGTCGCTGAGGGTAGCCGCCAGAAGCGACTGGCGAGCGGCGAAGAAACGCATGCCCGCATCTACCAGCAGGTCCGCTGCATTCAGGTGCATCTGGCGCCGCTGAGCAACCCCCGGAAACGTCTCGAGGTAAGCCCGATATCCGGCCCACAGCTCGCGCGCAGCGTCCCGGCGCGCATTCCCACCGGGAAGCCCCTCCTGGGCACGCGTCAGGGCGTCGCGCATGTAGACCTCGAACTCCTTGCTGAGAGCGGCGCGCTGCTCCGCATCGACCTCTCGGCGGGTCAGGTAGCCATTGAGCGCCTTGGCGATCAGCGCCACATCGCGCCCCGCGGCCTTCGGCTTCTTCTGCGCCCGCAGGACACTGTGCATCTGCCGAGCATCGTCGAGCCTGTCGGCATCGGTGGGCCCCAAGCGCAACAGCTCGCGAACGACCTTGCGGGCCCCGGTGCGCTCTCCCATCACCTCGAAACGGCGCGCCATCTTGCCCAGCGCTGCCACGTAGGCGCCGCGATCGTGGGCGCGGTCGCGCAGGTACTCCACCGCGCGCTCTGCGGGCCGCTCCTGACTATAGCAATACACGAGATCGACCAACGCCGAGCGACGCACATCGACCGCGCGCTCGTCGTCGCCCTCATCCAGGAACGGGTCTCCTTCGGACGACTCACCTTCCCCGGTGTCCGCGTCCACCGCGGAATCGGAAGCACTTTCAGGCTCCGACGGTTGCTCGCCTTGGGCTAGCTCCTGATCGTCGCCGCGGGCGTCGTCCGAGGCGTCCTCGCGCGCCGCGCCGGCGGCTTGCTCGGCAGCAGCGCGCTTGCGCCGTTCAGCCTCGGCGCGCCGTCGCGCCCTCTCCCGGTCACGCCGTTCGGCCAGTCTAATCGACCTGCGCTCCGCCTCGAGCGCCTTCTCGAACTCCCCCAATGCTCGCTTGCAGTTGCCCTGATTGACCGCAATCCACGCGAGCTTGTAGTGGGCCACACCCTTGAGCCGCAAGAAATTGGAGCGAGCGATCGGCGTGTAGTGGTGGTGCGCCTGTGGAAGCTCATTGCGGTCGAAATGGTAGTCGCCGAGCAACAGCAACGCCTCGTAGCGCAGGGGGCTGTCAGCATGCTTGTCGACCAGCTCCTGCAAGGCGGCGCGCATCTTGTCGAAGTCACCGAGCTCACGATGCTCGTAGGCCATATTGAAGCGAGCCTGCGCTGCGAGCGGGCTCCCGGGGAAGCGCCGCAGCAGCATCTCATACAGCCCGATCGCCTGCTCCTTGAGCAGTCGGACATGGGGCACGTGGAGCGCTTCTGCGCCACCCTGTTCACGTTCCTGCGCCACGCGATAGTGGTAGCGGGCCTCCTCGCTGACCAGCTCGGCTACCCGCAGATACAGTTCAGGTAGGTAGGGCGCTCCCTGGGAGCGTGCGATCGTTTCTCGGGTCTCCGCCAGGGCGTGCCGCACCTTGGTGATCTTCAAGCGCAGCGTCTCGATGTGGGCCGCGTCCTGGGGCTTTTGCCCCACGCCCGCACAGCCATGCAGAACGCCCAACGTGGCACCAAGGGCCAGCGCCCCCAGCACAGCAACCAACCCGCGAGCATGCCGTCGCCCGATCATCGGATGCACCTGTCGTCGATCAGCACGACCATATCGTCCAGCTCATCGGTCCAGAACTCCCCGATGAAGCGGTAGACGGTCGAACCGCCGCCCGCCTCGATGTTGAAGGAGCTGAGCTCCTCGGGCCCCCTGGGACGCCTGCGCCCGCGCAGCAGGCCCACACTCAACTCGTGGAGCGTCAGCCGTACGCCGTCCTCCGCCATCAACAGCTCGTGGGATAGCCTGAGACTCTCAGCCTCGAGGGCAGCACGCTCGCGCCGCCGGGCCTCCTGCAACCCGAGGTCATACACCTCGAGCAGCGTCGTGCTGAGCTTGCTCCCTAGAGCGCCGCTGTCGGACTCGACCAGGGCTCGTTCCTTTTCAAGCCTGCGCACGAAGCGCGCCGCCGCGCGCCCCTGCCCCCGCTGGCGAGCGCCGGCGATCAGCGCCTCGGACGCTTCGGGCGCAATGCCCGCGTGCAGCTCCGACAGGGCTCGACCGTGACGGTGTTCCAGGCGGCGAGCCGCCGTGCGGGCGGGCTCGAACTGGCACAAGCGCCGCAAGACGCGTGCCTCGAGCAGATACCGCTCGGGCGCGATCAGACCGCCGTACACGGGCGCATCGAGTGCGATCAATAGACCCAGGGCGCGGCGCGAGTCGCCACGGTAGTAGTGGGCCCAGGCCATCTCGAGCAAGAGCTCGGGGCGCCGAGTCGCCTCGGAACGAACCTGCTCATAACGTCCGACAGCCTCATCGTACCGCTCGCGCTCCATCGCCAGGCGAGCCAGCGCGAGGCGCGTGTCCACCACGACATCCTCGGGGACCGGCACTGCATCCAGGACGTCGTCCACCTCTTCGTGGCGCTCGAGCAACTTGGTGAGCGCCTTCTTGGCGGCTTTGAGCTCCCCGCGCTGAAGCAGTCGCACCGCCTTCACGTAGTCGGCGCGGCTGCGGTAGGGGCTGCGTGGAGCAATCGCCGCCAGCTGCTTATCCGCCCAGGCGTCCAGCCCCTGCTTGAGGCTGTGGCGGCCCTGCAGATAGTCAATGAATGCCTGACGCTCCGGTGACAAACCCGTAATGTGCGCCGTGGCGAGGAATCCGTCGACCAGGGTAGGCTCATCAAAAGGCGTGGGCCCCATCACGATGCGCTCGAGCCCCGCAAAGGCTTTGTCTAGCTGGTCCACGTCGCGGCGACTACTGGCAACGTCCAGATACAGAAGCGACGCAGCGTAGCCAAGACCCAGCGCCTCGCTCGCCTGCGCCAGGAGAATCTGCGCCCGATCGTAGCGTGGGTCGTCGTTGGCGGCGCTGCTCAGAAAAACATGGGCGCCCTGGGCAGCACCCAGGGATTCCCCATCCAGCGTCGCCTGCACGGCTGCGCCGAACGCCTCGTCGCGCGTGCCATAGGTGACCGAGCCGCACGCGCCGACCAGCAGCACCAGCGGAAACAGCGTGCGCGCCACCCTGCACCTACAGGGTGAGGCCAAGTCCGAGTCCAATCCAAAGCTCATCGTCGAGATCAAAGTCGAGTACCGAGTCCTTGAAGAACCAGTGCTGGCGAATGTCGAGGCGAACAGACAGCAGCTCGCTCAGGTAGACGCGCGCACCGATGCCCACGTCGACCGCGGGCCGCGTAGAGCGCGTGAACCAACCCACGCCCCCTCCCGCAACTGCGAACAGCTCGCCGTGAATGATCGAGTCGTTCAGCCACGCCCCCTTCCAGTAGACCGGCTTGAACAGGAGGTTGGTGGTGGCGATGCGCTCGGCGACCTCGAAGGGGGTTGTATCCAAGTCGAAGGCAGCCAGCTCGTCCTTGAGCTTGGCGTCGTAGGGAAAGGAGTAGAGAAAGTTGACGATCTCCCACCCGAACAACGGCGAGAAATGCAGTGTGTAGGAGCCTCCCACGGTAGCGCCCTTGGTGAAGGCGTCCAACGGCAGAAGCCCCAAGTTCACAGCCAACTCATGAGTGCCGAAGTGCTGGCGGTCCTGAACCGCCATCAGGGCATACGTATCGGGGTCATCCGAATCGTTCGCCCGAGCCGCACCCGCGTCGACGAATCCAGACGCAAGGGCCAGCACAACAGCGATGACTACAACGTAGCAACTGCGGGCCAATGGCATGTCCTCCCGCCCAAGGCAATCCAAGGTTCGCTTCTCGAACGCAGCCAATTCTCACCCAAGGGCTGGCGGCGGAGCAAGCTTGGCGGGCTCGAGATCCGGCCGCGCAGGGCAACGATGGTGGTCATTGCCCGACACCACCACCTAGCCCACCCCGACTCAAATCGCACAGAAGTCTAGCGATCTACGGGGCCGGGTTTTCGCAGGTTTGGCAGAGTGGACGACGGCCGCCGTAGGGGATTGTCCCGAGAGCAAGTCTCTCGTTTCTGCACTCTTGGGAAGTTGGGGCGGATGATGAACCGATTGAGGCCTCTCGGGGTACGTACATGGGAGTGAAGGTACAGCCGACGCAAACCCGGTCGGGTTCCGGGCCCTCCGATGCGGCCCTGGTCCTGGCGGCGCGCGCCGGCGAGCACTGGGCACAGGAGGCGCTGTTTCGGCGGTATTCGCGCATGGTTAACGGGATGGCATATCGCCTAATGGGGCGCGACCAAGATGTGGACGACCTGGTTCAGGAGAGCTTCATCCAGGCGCTCAAGAGCCTGGACCGCTTGGACAACCCCCAGGCCTTCAAGTCGTGGTTGGGGTCGATTGTGGTCCGCACGGCGCACAAGACTCTGCGACATCGGAGCATGCTTGCACGCCTGAAGATCCGCCCAGCTCCCACCGCCGATCTGGACCAGCTGGCCGCCAAGGCGAGCAGCCCGGAGGTGGCCGCGGAGCTGCGCGCGGTCTACGGATGCCTGTCGGGCCTCTCGGCCCAGGCGCGCATGGCCCTGCTGCTGCACCGGGTCGAAGGCATGTCGATCCCCGAGGTCGCGGCCAGCCTGGGGGTCTCCGAGTCGACGGTCAAGCGCCGTCTGGCCGCGGCTGAAGCCGAACTGGCGCACCACCGCGAAAAGGAGGAGCCGTGAACACGCCCCTGCGTGCAAGCCTCACGCCGGCCCTGGACGAAACCCGCCTGGCGCGTCAGTGGGAGGCGATCAAGGCCGCCGGACTTCCGGATGGCGGCGGCGCGCGGCGCCGACGCACCGGCGGGCGACTCGCTCTTGCCCTCGTTGGGGCGGTGCTGCTGTTTGTGGTCACCAACCCGACCACCCCGGAAGGCCTTCCGAGCGGTGCCGTGGTGGGCAGCAGCGATGAACCGATCGCGGTTGCCCTTCTGGACGGATCGAAGGTGGCGCTGGCGCGGGAAAGTCAGCTCAAGGTCGTGCGCGGAGACGGGCCGCTCATGGAAGTGGAACTGTCGACGGGCCGAGCGCGTTTCGACGTGGCGAAGAAAGCGGGGCGGCGTTTCGACGTGCGCGCCGGCGGTGTGCAAGTGCGCGTTGTCGGCACGCGCTTCGAAGTGGTAAGAACGCGCGACCGCGTGGACGTGCGGGTCGAAGAGGGCATCGTAGAGGTCTTTCGTATCCATCGCGGGCGCGGCCCAGGGCAAGACGCCCTCGCACCCAAGATGGTCAAGCGCTTGCGTGCGGGCGAGTCTGTCTCGGTAGAAGCGTCCGAGACCCAAGCCGCTACCGAAGCCAAAGCCGAAGCCGAGACCCAGTCAGAGGTCAACGCCGACGGCCAGGCCCGGACGGAAGTCGAAGCCAGTGGCCAGGCCCAGGTGGAGGTGGCAGAAGAGCCCCCAGCGCGCCCGGCGCGCCCAACGAACCGGAGCGCCAAACGCGCGCGAGCCCACCGCAAAGAGAAACCCCATGACGATCGCGCAGCCGCCGGCGCGGCGGACCTGTTCCGGGCCGCCAGCCTCGCACGGCGCGCAGGTCGTATGCGTGAGGCCGCGGAGGCCTACGAGGCGCTGCTGCGCCTCCATCCCAAGGACCCGCGTGCGACACTGTCAGCGTTCGAACTGGGTCGCATTCGGATGGACATGCTCGGCGACCACGCCGGCGCCGTGAAAGCCTTCGAGCAGGCCCTGCGCTCCGGCGCCCGCGGCGGCACTCGGGAGGACGCCCTAGCCCGCCTCGTTGCCGCCCAAGGACAGCTCGGGCGCGCCCGAGCGTGCCGGCGGGTACGCGCGCGCTATCTCGCCCGCTATCCCGACGGTGTTCACGCGGCGGCAGTCAAGGCAGGCTGCAAGTAGTAGCTGTCTCGAGACCTCCCGCTCGCTGTAGGCCTTGAGACGGCATCTGGAACTTGGCGTACAATAAAGCGATGCGCCCCCCTAGCCCGCATCCATCACCAAATCACGCGCCCTCGCACAACTGCTCGACTCCGCGGGGCTTTCGCTTCAGTCGAAAATACAGCGAGTATTCCCTCCCTCAGCGACAGCTGCGAAGCCGATCACTTGCACGATCATCACGTGCCTTGGTGATGGATGCGGGCT
>JAPPOR010000152.1 GCA_028817905.1 Myxococcales bacterium | reverse complement strand
CCGGTCATGTCCATGCCGCCGGTCATGTCCATTCCGCCGGTCATGTCCATGCCGCCGGTCATGTCCATGCCGCCGGTCATGTCCATGCCGCCGGTCATGTCATTCATCATGTCCGTCCCGCCACCGCCAGCGCTTGGACCCGCGGGCTGCGGATCATCATCGCCGGCGCACGCACCGAACCAACTGGCGAAGAACAGGATCAGAATCGACCGAAACATCTACGCACCTCCGACACAACACCAACCAACCGATCGCATACCCCAGGCTCCAAGCAACCACAACCCGGCGTATCGCGACTCGATCACGTCCGAAGCACTTGCTCGCTTGCCTCTGGGGGCCAGGGACGCTCCCACGAAAGTGGGTACGCCTGTCCCCCACCAACCCGGGGAAAGCCGCATCCTGCGCGATCCGTCGCGACGGCAGCGACCAGTCCTCTCGCGCGTACCCAGTCGCCATTGCGCCTTCCCATGTCGCCCCCGGCATCTTCCTGACCAGCGCACCACGGTGCGCCAGTCGACTGCGCATTCCGGACCGCCCCTGCCGCATGGCATAGTGGCTCGAGGATGGCCCGTTCAGCCAGCGCGGACGCCCGGACCGCGATCCGAGTTTCGCAACGGGCTCCTGACCCAAAAAAGTTTGCCCTCGGGTGTCCGAAACCGGCCCGCCCAAGCGCCTACGGGGCAAGATCGCGGCAGCGACCGGCCGTCGCACGAGGAGAATGACACCATGACCAAGTATTTGTTTCTCTACTGGAACCCCCCACCCGCTGGCCATCAGCCCTCGCCCGAAGAAATGCAGCAAATGATGGCGCAGTGGAGCGGATGGAAGGAGAAGTTCAAGGACCAGGTGCTGGACGTGGGGGACGGTCTGGGCCACACGGGGCGCGTGATCAAGGAGGGTGCGGTCACCGATGGCCCCCACACAGAGGTCAAGGAGATCGTGGGCGGCTACTCGATCGTGCAGGCACCTTCCTACGAGGCGGCCATCGAAGTCGCGAGGGAGTGCCCGATCAAGTTCGTCCCCGGAGCGGTCATCGAGATCCGGGAGATGATGGGCTACTAGCCCGGATTGTTCCTGAGATTCGCGACGGATCGCGAGGTGCTTCGGCTTCACACGGCGTTCGGCAACCGACGGGACCATTCCCGTATTTCGATGGCGGCGAATGCCGTATGAAGTCGAAGAACAAGCGAGGCGATGCGAACTTCGGGAACAATCCAGGCCAACGGGGTCGCTTGCGGAGTAGCCTGACCCCGTGGCGCGCGTTGTCGATACGGGCCAGGCCTCCGCGGACCTGTCAGAGCACTTTTTCCGGCGTGAGTTTGGAAGACTCGTGGCGCGTCTCACCGCCCGCTACGGCCCGGCGCGCGTCGAACTGATCGAAGACGCGGTGCAATCGGCGCTACTGGCCGCACTCACGGGGTGGGGCCCCAAGGGCGTCCCGGACAACCCCTCGGCCTGGCTGGGCCGGGTAGCGCACAATCGTCTCGTCGACCAGCTGCGCCGTCTGGATCGCGAGACGCAGGGGGACGGGGAACTCTCTGGCGAAGACAGTCCCGCCACGACAGGTTTTGGGCGCGAAATCGATGATGACGAGCTACGCATGTTGTTCGTATGCTGCGACCCGGCCGTCTCCGAACGCGCGCAGCTAGTGCTCTCCCTCAAGCTGCTGTGCGGGTTCAGCACACGAGAGATCGCGGCCCGGCTGTTCATCACAGAAGAAAACGTTCAGAAGACGCTCAGCCGCGGACGCAACCGCCTGCGCACGGTCTTCGGTCGGCCCGACGGGGACTGGGATTCGCCCCCACCGGAGGCGCTTCCCCACCGCTTGCCGGCAGTGCGGAGCGTCATCTACTTGCTCTTCAACGAAGGCTACAGCTCGCAACGCGACGACCAGGTCATTCGCCGCGAGCTGTGCGATGAGGCGCTACGCCTGGGCCAGCTCCTGGTCTCGCATGCGTGTGGCGATGATGACGAGTCATGGGCACTGGTGGCGTTGATGCACTTTCACCGCGCCCGGCTCGATGCACGCCTCGACGAAAGCGGTCACGTGCTCCTGCTTGACCAGCAAGACCGCAATCTGTGGGACAGAAGCGAGATTCAACGGGGGCTGGCAGCCTTTCTGCGCGCCAGCACCGCCCAACGCTTCTCGCGCTACCTCGGAGAGGCTGCCATCCTGGCCGAGCACTGCACGGCGCCGACGTTCGAGGCAACCCGCTGGCACGAGATCGTGGATCTGTATGAGCTGCTCGAGCGTCACTGCGGACCGTCCCCGTTGTACATCCTCAATCGTGCCGTGGCGCTTGCACAGTGGAAGGGCCCCGAACACGCACTGGCCGTACTCGAGGGGATCACGCCACCGGCCTGGCTTACCCGCCACTATCTCTGGGACGCCACACTGGGAGAGCTGCTATGGCGATGCGACCGGCACGATGCCGCGCGCCGTCATCTCGAGCGCGCGTTGCAGGGCGCCCCGACAAGTGCCGAGCGAGCCGTGTTCGAGCGCAAGCTAGCCCGCATCCATCACCAAGGCACGTGATGTTCGTGCAAGTGATCGGCTTCGCAGGGCTTTCGGTGAAGGAGGCAATACTAGCCCGTATTTTCGACTGAAGCGAAAGCCCTGCGGAGTCGAGCAGTTGT
>JAPPOR010000714.1 GCA_028817905.1 Myxococcales bacterium | reverse complement strand
GCGAAGCCGATCACTTGCACGATCATCACGTGCCTTGGTGATGGATGCGGGCTAGAAGTCGGCAGCAGGCGCCCGTCGCCCTCGGGTATCCACCGCGGCTTCAAGGCCCGATACGAACGTAGACGGGGCCGATGCTTCCACCGCCCACCAGGTGCAGCGACCCGTCCGGGCCGGCCGCGACCATGATTTCGCGGTACCCGCCGTAGCCCAGCGAGACGTTGTGCAGTCCGCGATCGTCCAGCCAACCCAGGTGCAGTTCCGTGCGCAGTAGCTGGGTCACGCCGGCTTCCAGACGGCAAGGGGGCTCGGGACAGGTGCCTCCGGGATCCAGGCAGTCGTCCGTGTACCGAGGGCAGATGTGCCTGATGCGTTTGCGCCGAGAGTGGACGCGGAACACGAACCTGGGGAAACCATCACTGCCGGGCAGGGCCGCCACCGGCTCCGCCTCGGTCATGGTCCACTCGCATCGCTCCCCGACCGCGGGCGGACAGGTCCCCATCGTCACCTCGCTGGTTCCTTCCCACAGGGCGGCGTGGTGCCACGTCCCCGCCTGCCGGGTGGCCACCATGAGCCGCGCAACACCCTCAAACTCGGGCGTCCCATCGCGCGGGACGTACATGACGTACGTATCGGCGCCAGGATCGCCCCCCCTATCCCCTGGCGACCCCCCTGCGGGCCCTTCCATGGCGACTAGGCGCGGTGGGACGCCCTCGGCAGCCTCGGCGATGACCTCCGGGTCACGACCTGGCACCGCCCACATCAGGCCTGGCTCTCCAAAAAAGGCCAGCTGGGCTGCCCCGTCGGGGCCGATGGTGATCGCCGGCCGGCGCACGACGGCCGGGCGGTGGGGAGCCGCTACTCCGTCGGGTTGCAGCGCAACGGTTTGCCAGCGCCCGTCGAAGACCGCATAACCCGGATCGGCGGCACTCGTGTCTGGCATCGTCGACGAGACCGGCCTCGCGGATGGGCCCAGGTCGACGGCAGCGTGCAGGCACCCGCCGGCGGCCCGCAAGGCGTCGGGCTCGTAGATGTGGGCGGCAAGCGAGCCGCCCGTGGAGGCCAACGTGTCCATTTCCCACACGAGCGGCTCGGTAAAGCTGGGCGACCATCGCATGTGGATGAGACCGCTTGGGCGACCGTCGCCATCCAAGGCCAGACTGGCCGCTACCGCAAACGGCGGTGCCTGCGGGGGCGCATGGATCTTGTCCCGGCTCACCGCTGTCTGGGTCCAGGCACCGGCACCTCCCCGCACGTAGATGCCCCCTTCCGTCGCGTGCAGGAGGTGGACGACGCCCTCGTCGTCCACGGCGATCGACGTTTGGTGGCCGATCGGAAGGTCCAACTCTTCGCGAACGCGCACATCGCAGCCAACCTCTGGCGGTCCGCACGGGGTCCGGTGCAGCTTCGGCGCACCGCAAGTAGGATTGTCGAGACCCGGACCGTCCTCGGGGAAACCAGGCTCCGAGCTCCCATCGGGCCCGGGTACGGGCCTGGCTGCATCGGACCGCACGGAGGCGGCGGCGTCCACGCCGGGCAGCAGCGCGCCGGGCTCGGCCGTCTGTCCGGCGTCGCGGGGCCCAGGCAGTGGGGCGCCCCCCTCGGGAAGCCGCGACAGGGTATCCGAATGCGTGCCACCGTCCGCTTGCGCTTCGGGTCCGACGCCGCGCCCCCCCGGACGATCGCCCGTGGCGCTCGGCGTGTGCGCGGCTTCGGTGCCCCCAGAACCGACCTGGTCGCGGTTCCCACACGCCACAAGGAACAGCCCCAGCGCAAGCGCCCTTCCAACCATGGGCGTACTATGCACCACGGATCCCGGGCGCGCATGGTCCAGGCAGGGGTCGGGCGGCTGCGTCAAGTTTCCGTGAATGACCGCAGGTTTGGGGCTACCCTAGCGCCCGAAATGACCCGCAAGCTCCTGGTTCTCAATGTGGCCACATTACATCCCGCGGCCGTTCGGGCCCACACAAGCCACCTGCGCGGTCTGGCCGAGTCGGGCAGCTTGCGAGACCTGCAGACAGCGTTCCCATCCCTGAGCTGTAGCTCGCACGCCACCATGCTTACCGGACAACCCCCGAGCGCCCACGGTATCGTGGGCAACGGCTGGTACGATCGCGACTACGCCAAGATCTTCATGTGGCAACGCTCCAGCCACATGGTCGGCGGAGAGACCTTGTGGGAAGCAGCCCGCAAACGTCAGCCGGGGCTGCGGTGCGCCAATCTGTTCTGGCGCTACTGCGCCGATTCGAGCTGCGACACGATTGTCACCGAGCGTCCGGCCTACTGGGCCAGTGGTCGCAAGACGTTCGACTTTCATACGACCCCGGCAGGGCTACACGACGAACTCAAGGCCCGCTTCGGCAATCTGCCATTCCAACGGTTTTGGGGCCCGATGGCCGGCGTCGGCTCCACGCAGTGGATCTTGAACGTCGCCCACCACATCATGTCGCAACAGGCCCCGGAGCTGCTGCTGGTCTATGCGCCGTTCCTGGACTACGACGCCGAGCGCTTCGGGCCCCAATCCCCCCAGTGGATCCAAGCCCTTCAGCGCATGGACCGTGAGGTGGTCTTCCTGTTGGAAGCCGCACGCGCCGAGGGTCGGGACATCGCGATCGTCTCGGACTACGGCTGGTGCGCGGTCGAGCGACCCATCTTGATCAACCGGGCGCTGAGACAAGCGGGGCTCCTGGAGGTTGAACGCCTGCCCAACGGGGAGCGCCTCGAAGCGGGCAGCTCGCGGGCCTTTGCCGTGGTCGACAACCAGGTGGCCCACGTCTACGTCGCGAACCGCGAAGATCTCGCTTCCGTACGCACACTTCTCGAGGACCTGGACGGCGTCGACCAGGTGCTGGACAGGGATGGCCAGGCCGCCCTCGGCATCGACCATGCTCGCTCGGGGGACCTGGTCGCGATTTCGGACGCCTCGAGCTGGTTCGCCTACCCCTACTGGCTGGAGCCGGAAGCCGCGCCAGACTTCGAACATTGCATCGCGATCTTCGACAAGATCGGCTGGGATCCCACCGAAATCCTGCTGCGCCCTGGACTCGGTGGCTATCTCCGCATGGGCCTGCGGGTGCTGCAGAAGCAAATGCGACTGGCCGTCCCCTATGATGTCTGCAGCGGCGATCCGTATCGGATCCGGGCGTCGCGCAATGCGCGCAGCGCCGATGCCGGAGATCAGGGAGCCGCCCTCATCACCAGCTGGCCACTCGAACAGGAGGGTGCCATTTCCATGGTCGCCCTCAAGGACATCTTCCTACAACGGATGTTCTCTCAATAGCGCGCGGATCCGCTCGACGACCAGGTCGGGGCGCTCCATGGGCACGAGATGACCCGTCGGCACAGTCTCCACGGTCGCCTCCGCCATCATGTCGGCCAGCTGTTGGTAGACGGCCCGCGAAAAGCTGCCCTGCTCGGCCCACTGGATGACGACGGGGATCGAAACGTTCGCCGCCCGGGCAAACACGTCTAGATGACGGCCGGTCTCGAAGACGGTCGCTTCGGTCTCCGGCGCGCACTTGAGCTCGACACGGCCGTCCTCGCGCTCCCTCAGCCCCTCTTCCACGTAATCCTCGAAGACCTCGGGATGCCAGCGGGCGAAGAACGGCTTGGCGCGCCAAGCCTGCCGCGCCTCCCCGCGGCTGACAAACACGTTCTTTCTCCTGCGAGCACCGGCGGCCATCGGATTGCCACGCAGCACCCCTGATCCGAGACCCGGAGGCAGGATCACCGGATCGAGCGCCAACACGCGCCGCAGGCGCGCGTCCGGCAGCGCCGCAGCTCCCAACGATATGGTGCCGCCAAAGGAGTGGCCCACCATCAGATCCACCCGCTCGCGCCCGGCATCGCGCAGCACGTGCTGCACGACGCGCGTCAGGTCCTCGGCCAGCAGGTCCCAGCGATAGGCATCATGACCTTTGGGAACACTGGAGTCTCCGTGGCCGCGCGCATCCAGCGCGATCACGCGGGCCTGCTCGCCAAGGGCTCGTGCAACCTCTGCCCAGGTGCCCGCACAGAAACCATTGGCGTGGTGCAGGAGGAGCAGCGGTCCCTCGCCGCCCCAATCCTGCAGCGACAGCTCCACGTCGGGCGCGACGGCAACCCGGCTTCGCGCGGGGCGTGCCTTCACGCGGGCCCCTGACCCGCCAGGGCCTGATGGTGGTCCAGCGCTTCCGCGAGGTTGGTCTCCTCCACGCCCAGCTCGCACACGACGGCGGCAAGCCATTCGGGCCGTTCACACGCGCACACCGAGATGGGCCGCGAAAGCCCCGACAGCTCCGCCGCCTGACGCGCAAAGAAGGTCGCATAGTCCGGTGGGCGAACGTCGAGGGCGAGCTCCGCCATCGCAAATGGGTCCGGGGGAGACGGCTGTCGGGTATCCACCGTAGGCAAGAAGGGCGTGATCGACCCGGAGCCGCCACCCGCCAGCCCGGGCCCGTCGAGGAGCACCGCCCCGCGCACCAGCTGGGGCCGCCCGCCAGCCGCCAACAGACCAACATACGCTCCCAAGCCGCGGCCCACGATCGTGGCGGTACCCAGGTGGCGAAGGGCCGCGTCCACGTCCGCCATCAGGATCTCGGCGGTATAACCACCACCGAGCGGCACCGTGGACTGACCGTGACCCGTGAAGTCGAGCGCCCATACCGGTCCTGGCCACTTCCGATAGACCGAGGGACAGTCGTCAGGAGAGCGCTCTCCGAGACCGTGAAGCAACAGAAGCGAGGGGCCGTCGGCCGCGGTCAGACGCCGCAGGGCCAAACGCATGCGCCCATGGGTAAGCCACTCCATCATGACTGCAGAAACTCCAGCACCAGCTCCGCGGTGCGCTGGGGTCGCTCGATGTGAATGAAGTGACCCGTGTCCTCCAATACCTCGACGCGAGCGTGGGCGGGCAAGTAGGGGCGCAATTCCTCCGGGTCCACGCCCCAACCCATGGGTTCGTTCTCGGTGCCAAAGATCCCCAGTAGCGGGATCGGAAAACCCGGCAGGCGATCCGTTGCCCAACGCGAGCGCCATGGTCCGAAGCCGCCCATGCGCAACGAGGGGTCGATCTTCCAGCGCCACCCATCGTCATCCTTGCGCGCGCCCTGCCCCACCAGGTACCGCAGCCAGTCACTGGACAGCCGCGGGTTCATGCGGGCGCGCCGAGTCGCGAGTTGCTCAGGGGTATCGGCGGGTTTGCGAACGAGCGTCGCCGCCACTCGCCTGTGTTCGAGCCAGGAGGAAACCTCCTTGGCCATGGTGGTGACGCGCGCGCGCTCGGCGACATCGGGAGGTGGCTTGCGAAATGGCAGCCCATCGATGGCCGCGAAACGCGAGAATCGGTGGGGCAGGGCCTGAATGATGTGCGCCAGCATCGAGCCGCCCTTCGAGTGTCCCACGACTGCACAGGGCCGTGCGGTCGTGGAATCCACCACGGCCAGCAGATCCCGCTCGTCGGCCATCCAGCTATAGAGTTCCGCGTGGGCAGAGTCCCCGTGCCCGCGGTGATCCCAGGAAACGACCCGGAAGCCTCCTTCCGCGAGCAGCGGCGCAAACACGTCGAAAGTTCGAGCAAAATCAAAACCACCGTGGGCGAGAATCAGTGGTTGCCCGTCCGCTGGTCCCCACTCGTAGACGGCGAGGCGAACGCCGTGGGCATCCACGTCCCGGCGTCGGTCGGGCGCGCGCGCACCGTCGAAGACGAACCGCTCACCGCCCTGTTCGGAGGATACTTCCATGAATGAACGTCCTTTCACCGTGGCGCCCAAGCCGGTGCACCCGGTTTCCTCCACCCTAGCCCCAATCGCTGGCCATGGGTAGGGGCCCTCCCCCCAACCCGTGCCGGTGCCCGTACTGGTGCCTGCGCAGGAAGTCCCCCTCGCCGGTTGACACAAGCGCGATGCGCCCGTAGGTCCCCGGAGTGTTGCACCCTCCAACCTTGACCCGGCGGCAATTGCTGTGGGCCAGTGTGCTCGTGGAGGGCCCACTGCTGGTGCTCGCGGTCGGGCTGGGCGCGCTCTTCGAGGTGCCTTGGTGGAACAAGCCCGTGACCGTGGAAGGCTGCCTCGTGGGCAGCGCGCTAGGCGCCCTGCTGGGCGGGGCAGTCGTGGGTCTCGCCCACCTGCAAGGCGCTTTCCTTGGCCGCCTTCAGGCGGACTTCAAGCTCGTAACCCGGGTCGTGGCCCCACTCAACCGCACGACCGACCTTTGCCTGATCAGCCTGCTTGCAGGCGTCACGGAGGAAGCGCTGTTCCGAGGACTTCTCTTGGATTGGCTGCGCGCCCCCGTGGGCGACTCGGCCGCGCTTGCCCTCACGTCCATCGTGTTCGGCCTGCTCCATCCACTTTCCCTCCCCTACGTCGCGTATGCGTCCGGGCTGGGACTCGTGTTCGGACTGCTGGTGGTCCGCGAAGGAGAGATCGCAGCCGCAATGCTGGCCCATGCCGCCTTCGACGCAGTGGCGCTGCTAGGCGCCGTGCGCAGTCGGACCCTGCGCGCTGACGGCTAGGCACGGGCACGGGCACGGGCGCGGGCGCGGGCGCGGGCGCGGGCGCGGGCTCGGTATGGGATGAAAGCTGACTTCGTCAGCGGTTCGGCGTCAATGCCGGGAGGCCCTGCGAAAATCGTTAAAGGTCTGCCAGGTGCAAAAGCCCGCAATCAGCGCTGCCCACGTCAGGCGAACATGGACCGCCAGGGCGACGGCGGCCACACCCACGACCATCGAGACGACCTGCGCCGGCCGGCGACCCCTACCATGGGTAAGCGAATCGAGCGCGGCCTCCGCGATATGCCCCCCATCGAGCGGCAGCATCGGCAGCAGATTGAGCGCGCCCCAACCGAAGTTAACCCACATGAGCTGCCCGACCACGGTCCGCCAGAAGCCACCGTCGGGCAGCAGACCCAGAGCCAGCGTGGCGAAGGTGGCTCCCCCAAGGGCGAAGCCCGCCAAAGGCCCTGCGGCACTGACCGCGGCGCGCTGGCCGTAGCGCATCGGCGAGTCGGTCTCGTACATGGTGACACCGCCGAGGGAATAGAGCTCGATGGTAGGTGCTTCGGCGCCAAACCGTCGTGCAGCCAGGGCGTGACCGAGCTCATGCACGAGAATCGATATGGTCACCACGACCACCCACGAGGCTGTCCGCAGCAGCGCCTCGGGTTCAGCGCTGCGCGGCATGCCGAGGATGGCGGCCATGAACCAGAAGGAACCATGGATGCGCACATCGAAGCCGAAGAGCTTGAACACTCGGCTGGTCTACCACGGGAGCGGGATCCCGGGTGCGACGGCGTCGTCAACGCCGGCGCGTCCAGCACAGCTACAACCGTCGAGCCGCGCGCAAATGACCTACGCGCCTCTTCGCCGCAGCGATGATAGGGACAGACGCTTCTACACAGTGTATCGTGCAGCCCTGCCATGCACGGGCCCGCAACACCGGAGGCTGAGGTGCCGACGCCGGAGCCGACGGCCCAGCCCCGGCGCGTACCCTCGCCGCTCAAGAACCGTCAGTACCGTTGGCTGCTCGGCAGCAACGTTACGTTCTTCCTGGCACTACATGGTCAGAGCGTGGTGCGGTCATGGCTCGCGTTCGAACTGACCGGCAGCAAGCTTGCCCTGGGGCAGATCGCGGCCGCGGTCGCCATACCCATGCTCCTGATGGCGCCCTTCGGTGGCGTGATAGCGGATCGCATGGAGCGGCGCCGTTTGATTCTCGTCGCCCAAGGCGCGCTGTTGGCAAGCGAAAGCACCATGCTCGCGCTGCTCGTCACCGACCGCCTCCGCTTCTGGCACCTGTTGTGCGCAACCGTGTTGATGGGGCTTCTGTTTCCCATCAGCATGCCGGCCCGCCAAGCCATCGCGGTCAAGGTGGTCGGGCGCGAGGCGCTGACGGCCGCCATGGCGATCAGCATGGGCGCCATCAGCGCCACCCGAGTGCTCGGACCGTTGGTGTCTGGCCTGTTGATCGACAGCCTGGGCGTTCAGGGTGCCTACGCGCTCGGCGTTGGGCTCTATACCGTGGCGATGTTCACGCTCTTGGGCGTACCCCGCGATCGAGCCCCGGCGCTGTCGGGACCGCGGCCGCCCCTGCTGCATGAGATGGCGGAGGGCTTCCGTTTCTTGCTCGGTCATCGCCTGTTGCGGGTGTTGATGCTCTTCGGGCTCGTGCCCATGTTCCTGGCCATGCCGACCCAGCAGCTCATGGTCGTCTTCGCACAGGAAGTCTGGAACGTGGGCTCTGCGGGCTTTGGTGTGCTGCAAGGCATCTCAGGCGCGGGCGGCGTCGTGGGCGCGGTCGTTGTCGCCGGCATGCAGCGCAAAGCGAGTGCTCGCCTGCGCGTGATGATGGTCAGCGGGCTCGGTTTTGCCCTGCTGCTCGGCCTCTTCGCCCTGTCGCCCTACTTTTGGCCAGCGGTGGCGCTGGCGTTGGTCGGCTACACGATGAGCGCCATCTACAGCACCCTCAATGGCTCCGCCATCCAGCTGCTGGTGCCCGACGCCGTGCGCGGACGCGTCTCGAGCTTCATGATGATGTCCGTGTCCCTGCCACTTCTGGGGGCGCTACCGGTCGGCGCGCTCGCCGATCAAGTCGGTGCACCCGCCGCAGTCGCCAGCGCCTGCGGACTGGGTGCCGTGGCGGTCGTGCTCTTCTGGATCACCAGCCCCACCCTGCGGGGTCTGGACAAGGCCGTCGCCGACAGCGAGGCCATTCTCAGGCAGGATCCCTAGTGCGACCTGGTCACAGGATCCGCGGCCGAGGAAGGAGGGTGGGCTCCCTTTCGAGGACGCCGCGAATGCCGTGGAGACGATGGGACAAGCAGTCGCACCGGAGCGCATGAAATCAGATCGTTCTTTTCGGCGGCCTGTCACAGCGCTGGAAATGCCAAGCTGTTCGGAGCCCGAGCCCGAGCCCGAGCCCGAGCCCGGGCCCGGGCCGAGCCCGAGCCCGAGCCCGGTCTCCGATCTTCACACCCCGAACTCTGCCTCTGACTCCAATCAGATACCCGCGTCCGCGTCCTGCATTCCCATCATGCCCATGCCCATCGGGGCGGGCGCAGCGACCGGGGCCTCGTCGCATCCCCGAGGTGCCGGCAACATCAGGAAGCCGCCGACCGGGCTGGCGCTGAGCATCTGGGAAGCCTCGCTGTTCTCGACGCACCCGCGACCGAACACGGATCCGTCGACCCCGCACATGTTGGCCGCCGTGCAGCACCCCGCGCCCAAACCCGCACCGAACGCAGCCAGGGGTCCGGGAAGCATGACCCCCTCGCACCGCGGGTCGGGCACAGCGGGCGGCTCGCATACACCACCGGCTTCCGCGGTCAGGCCGCAGGTTCCCGCCGTCGCATCCAGGCAACAGGCCATCGCCATCGGCACACCCAGTCCGCCCGTCAATCCACCCAGTCCGCCGGCAGCGCCGGCAGCCCCGCCAAACATGCCGGCAAGGGCGCTCAGCGGGCTGGTTGGCTGCTGACACATCGTGGCGCCACAGGGTACGGGCATGGGCGCCGGGGGCTGCTGGGCCATCGGTGCTGGCGCCGCGGCCTGAGTCGGCGCGGGCGCGGGCGGCGGCGCAGCGGTGGTGACCGGCATCGGGGCCGCCTGCTGCATCATTTGCGCGCCGCTCTCATCCGCGCAACCGAAGCCAAATGCCGCGAGTAGCGCGACCGCACACACAAGTCGTCTTTCCATCTCCAATATCCTTTCGCGCTTTGACCGCGCCGAAGCCACCTCGGACGCGCGGCGGTGGCTCGACAGCCGAACCGACGCTGCAACCAAGCCTAGAACACATAGCCCCACACGCCAAGAGACTAACCGGATGGTTCCATCGAATACGGCACGGTCAAAGGGGCAACCCGTGCCTAAAAAGGATCTCCATCAACCTCGCGCCCCACACTGTGCAAGCAGAGTCACGCCGCAGTGAGAAGCACACTTCACACCCTGAAGCACTGCGCACAAACATACTCCCCCAAGACTTCGACCCCGAGGATCGTGTGACCCGGGCGCTACTGGAACCGCTGTCGCTTGCAGCTCATCCCCGGAGCGCGACAGCGCGACCTAGCGACCTAGCGACCTTGTCCAGACGCATCCCATCACGAAGACGCACTCGAACTCGACTCAAACGTCGACGAAACGCTGACTCAAGGTCGCTAATTGCACCCACAGCCGCCACCGCTGGCGCCGGTTCCACCTGCGGAACCCTCTCGGTAGGCATCGGCGTGTTGCTGCCCAGCAGCTGCATCGCCATTGCGCTCGAGCTGCATGTCGGTGCGCGCCAGGGTGCCGCGCTCGTAGGGAGCGACGGTGGCGCAGCCCGAAAGGCAAAGGGCCGACAGGACGAGAGCAGAGATGAGCCGATTGCCAAACATCATGGACCTCCCGGTGGCATCGTAGCGGGGCTCGTCGCGGCCGGTTGCCCACTCGGCTGCCCAGCCGCCACCCCAGCCTGAAGCGGAGCGTTCAATACCCAGCTTTGCAGCACCAAGAACGCCGGGTCAAGCGTGGACGCGTACACATCGCGCCCGAACAGGTCCGTACCCTCGTGTCCAGCACCACCGGCTCCGACGTCCAGGGGCTTCATGAACAGGGGCGAGCGGTCCGGGTGGTCGCGGTCGATCATCGATACCGCCCGCTGATAGTTGAACTGGACCTCGGCCATGGTGATCGGGTCGGCATCCCGGGTGGTGGGCGACAACCGTGGTCGTCCTGGGCCGAGCACCTGGAAGAACCGCTGACGCGCACCGTGACAGACATGAAAGGCGCAGTCCCGAGACAAGATGGGCATCACCTGGGTCTCGAACATGTTGTAGTCGGGCGCCGGCAGCGTGAACTCACCCTCCGGATCGCCACACGCAAACAAACAAGCGCTGGCGAGTGCCAGCACCACCCGATGCAGGTATCCGAGGCGCCTCATAGCCCACCCCGCACGCCCGCGGTGACAAACCGTTCCATATCGCTCGTATCGGCCTTCCCCTCCTTGCCGCCGATCGCCGCATGGGCCTCGCGATAGGAGAGATAGAGCGACAGATGGTCGATGATCCTGAAGACCACCGACGCCTGGCCGCCCAGTGACACACCGCCGCCGCCAGCGCCGCGGTTGGTTAGCTCACTGCCCACGGAAACCAGCAGCTGCACCTCCGGCTCCAGCTTCACGGTGACCACATCCCCGAGCACCAACATGGCCGAGACCCGCGCCACCGGACCCGCAAGCGTATAATCGGGCGTCTGCAAGTTGTGCTCGGTAGGGGGCTCCTGATCGTGCACGTGGGTACGCAACCCGCGCAGCCCGTAGCCGAGCCCGAACCCGAGCTTGAACGCCTCCGCCAGATCGAACCGTGGAACCAGCAACGCCTCGTAGCGGGCGCTCCGGATCCCCATGGACCGCTCCACGCCCGCGATCTGGTACTCGTCCACGGTCGCCCCAACCGTGCTCTGGTAGCGCATCTCGATACCCACCGACAGGGAGCCTTGTGGGTCGTAGATCATCTCGAGTCCCAGGTCCAAGGCGGCGGATGGACCCAGGGAGACGGTGCCCACGCCGGCCCCCAGCGGCCACTCCAACTCGCGAAAGCCAAGCCCGGCGCCCAGGTCGACGTGCAAGAGGATCGTGCGTTCGAAACCGCCGTCATCGTCGTCGTCTTGGTCCCCCCCCAGCGAGTCATCCTCGCCGAACGAGTCGTCTTCGCCGAGCGCCTCGTCGTCGCTGAGCGAATCGTCTTCGTCGAGCGCCTCGTCGTCGCTGAAGGCGTCGTCCTCGCTGGGCTCCTCGTCCTGGCCCACGTCGGACCCGAGCCCGTCATCCTCGTCAAGGTCGTCCGCGACCCCAAGCTCGTCTGCGCTGGCCAACACGGCGCGCGGAATGGCAGCGCGCGCCCCACGCGCTAGCCGCCCGCGTGCGACCCGCAGTCGCCGCTGGGAAAGCACATCACCATCCCGTCCCGACCGCAGCACCATGCGGTACCCGCGGGGCCCACGCCGAACCACGACGGCCACGTCCACGCCGCCCCCGGGCAGCACGCGAGCGAACGCGTCATCGCTGAGCGGATAGAGGTTCTGGGCGGACGCTGCCTCCACGTAGCCTTCGACGTCCACGACCCGAAAGTCGCTGAGAGCCTCCCCGACCTGCACGCGCACGCGATCGGGAACGTTCGGCTGGTAGATCACCATCACGCTCGGCTCTTGAGCCGCCAACGTGCCCGGCAAGCCCAGCGTCAGGGCGCCATACGCAACAGCAGCTCCCAGCAGCTGACGCCACCTGTGCCCGCATTCGCCGCTCAGAACGCCCATACAACCGCTCCATTGACGTCCACCGCTTCGATCTGATCGAGCAGGGGGAACTCGGGATAGAAGTAGATCGAAGGTGCCACCGACAGATTGACCCGCAACCCGGGGTCGGAAAGCCCACCGGAGAAGGCGTGCTCGAACTCGATCGAGGCGCGGTGGGCCGAAAGGGAGGAGAGCTCCTTGTCGCTGGTCATGAAGGGCTCCGGCTGCCAATAGATCGGCTTGTAATGGTCCGCGGAACCCTGGGTATAGAACCGGTAGCCGACCGCCACATAGGTGCCCTCCACGAAGGCGTATACGAGGTCGGCTTCGATCGTGTGGGACAGGATGCCCCAGTCGTCCAGGTAGAGCCGGTAGGCGGCACCCACCGATAGGTGCTCACCCAGTGCACGGCGCCCGCGCCCAGCGATCGCGTGGCGTAGCCGCTGTTCGGGGTTGGCTTCCTCGGGGCATAGCGGAGCGCGAATAGCCGCGGCGATCGCCGGATCCAGCGGCGCAGCCGGCTCATCGGGATTGGCCGCCGACGGCTGGGGCGGACCCCAGCAGTTGCCGAGATTGCCCCCGATCGCGACCCGACGGTAGGCGCTCGCCTGGTAGCCGTCGACGTACTGGGGCTCGTACATCAGCATCACCAGGGTGTCGACGTCGACCACCTGCGTGAGCGCGACCCGACCTCCGATGGTCGTTAGCCCCCGCTTCCACTGGTCCCAGTCCACGCGCCCCACGGTATCGCGGCCAACGGACAGCCCCACGGCCAAGGTCGTGTTGCGTGACGCGAAGTCCTGGCTAAGACTGAGCGATACACCGTGCGACTGGTAGTCGGGCTCGCTCGAGTTGCGGTAGGCCGCCGACAGCACGCCATCGCCGATCGTGTGCGCGACCGACAGGTCGAACTCATCGCGCTGTTCCGTCACAGGCACCTTGGTCGCCGACGTACGGATATCGATCGAGGCGCTGGTCCAGATGTCCACGGCATAGACCGCGTCGACCGTGGTCCCCTCTACAATCGGGTAGTTGACGCGCAACCGAGGGGCGATGACCGTCGTCTGGTCGGAGTCGGTGCGAATGTAGTTCGCGAGCGCGACCTCCTGGGCTGCCACGTCGGGCAAGGGCCCCCCCCAAAGGCTCGCGAGGCTGCTCGCCAGCAGGGCCAGGAGATGGAGGAACCGATGACGCGCCGCACGGGCGCGCCGCACAATACTGGTTGTTCGTGTCACGGATGCTTCGCGAGGGTGTCGACAGCGACGCTGGCGCCGCAGGACCTCAGTGGGTGTAGTTGACCGTCATGTTGCTGAAGACGCTGCCATCCCCCGTGATCATCTGCGGCATCGGGCCCTTCTCGAACTCGACGCGATCCACCCCCGGATTGCCCTCGGAAACCTCGACCACCACGGAATACTTGCCGTCTGGCACGACCTCACCGTCGACGTTCTTCATATTCCATGTCGACATATGCATCTCGTGATTGCGCAGGGTCCCGGCGGTCACCACGTCCACCTGGTCGGGATTGTCCGTGCTGCCACCGAAGAACGAGAACCCCCATCCACCCGAAGCCCGGTTCCAGTTGCGCAGATAACTCTGTCGAATGCGGGTCCAACGCTCGATGGTCTTCACGAACTGGCCATTTTCGTCCTCGATCCAGACCGCACCGCAGTTGCGCGGCGCATAGCGGCCGCCGGGCCCCTTCGACATGAACGAAACCGTCAGCATGCCCGGACCCACCGGCTCAGCCACCGGTTCCGG
>JAPPOR010000100.1 GCA_028817905.1 Myxococcales bacterium | reverse complement strand
AGCCAAGGCCTACTTCAGCCCGGCCACCGAAACACAGGAACAACAGATGGAGCAGTTGGCGCGCATGCGACGGGCAGCCCGTTTGCCCTACGCGGCGGTCGTTCAGGCGATGGCAGTGGTGAGCGACGTCGCACAGATCAGCGCGATCGCCGAAGTACTGGACCCAAAGGCACGAGCGATTGGCATCGGACTCGCGCAAGGCTCGCGCCCTGGTACGACGCCCAACGCAGTGTCCGTAGTACTACTGATCGGGCACTAGCCCGGATGTCTCACCAACTCGCGAGCGGATCGCGCAGGGATTCGGCTTCACAGGGCTTTCGGCGACCGACCGAATACTCGCTGTATTTGCGAGGGAGGCGAAAGTGCTGTGAAGTCGAAGACCAAGCGAGGCGCCGCGATGTTGGTGAGATATCCGGGCTAGCTGGGGGCGACGTGCTGTTGAGCTGCATCGATGACTTCCCTCAAACGCTCGAACCGGACCTGACAGAAGTTAGCCCAATGGCGCATGTCATCGGGTCCGTCGAAGGCGATATCGACGCAGCTGCGGAACTCCAAGAGGGCCGAGCTGAGAAACGGGCGGGTCTGGGCCCGCACGACCTCATGGAACATTTCCTCGATCTCGGGCTCCGCGGCCAGCTCAGCGGGAGCCGGGATGCCCTGCAGCGATGCTGCGGTGTGCTCGAAGATCAACCCGATCACTGCATGCGCAACGATCTTCTCACCCGGTGTGGGCGCGTCGCTCAAGTGGAACTCAAAACGCGTGTCCTCGATGGCGGCCTGGCGGCCGGCGAGCCACGTCGCGACCTCGCCCCCTACCCATCCCTGGAGACTCTCGTAGCTACGGTCAGCCGGAGGCGCGGGCATGGTCGCATCGAGCACCTGGCCTGCCAGCACGATGCCCTGGTGGGTGCGCTGCGTCCTGCCGCTGCAGTCAGCCGGCAGCTTGGGGAGCGCGACAAGTCCGGGTTCCGCATGGGGACGGCCCGGATCCACTGGCTCCACCGGGTGGTGAGCACAGCCGCTTCCGAGGGAAAACGCCACCATCGCGGCGGCCACCGGTACCGCCCGACCCCTGCCGCGCACACCGCTCTGTGCTGACTTGCCCATGCAACCCCTGGTCTCCAAGAATATCCCAGGGGCCCCGAGTTCGGCCAATGGCTGAAGCTCCCGCGCACCGCCGTTTCTCGTTCCAAGCCTCATGGGATACCTTCAACGGCGTGGAAGCTCGCGATCGTAAGGGCCGCTGGGCCCGAGCGGTGAGCTCCGGGCCACAAGGCGCACATGGGCCGCACGGCTGTCGAACGGCAAACAGGGGCCCCGCCAACCGGCGACGGCGCGGCACACGACCCACCTGGGTACTGGATGCCGTCACACGCATGGTCACCCTGTGCTGCCTGGGGCTGGTGCCGGCGATCGCACCTCGGGCTATCGGCCAGCCGGCAGCGACGCCGGATCCCGGGGTCGTGGTAGTGCGCATCGGTGACGGAGTCCCTGAGAGGGCGAAAGCGGGGCTCGAGGAAGCCCTGCGGGCCCAGCTCGCGGCGCTTCCCGTAACCGTGGTCGTGGGGCACAACCGACCCGCTCCGGCGTCGGAAGCGGAGCGGCTGGTGGAAGGCCACGCGCTCCAGCAGGAACACGGAGCGGTGCTGGTGTACTGGATCGGGCGACCACGTACCGACAGGTGGGCAGTGTATGCCTGGGATACGCGCAGTGAACACATGGTCCCACGTGCCGTGAGTATCGAGCAGGGGGCGGAGCAGGCAGCCATAGAAGCGGTCGCGGTGATCGCCCGCAATGCAGTGGCGGCCGTCCTGGCGTCCCCGCCCGCGCCTTCGGAGGTTGCCGAGGACCCTGTCCCGCCGCCGATCCCGGCGCCGGGCCCGAAAACGCCCGCGTCAGCGACCACCGCACCCGCCGCCACCCTGGAGCCGAGCACCCCGGAATCCGCAAGCCAGCCAGCGACATCGGGCAACGCCCCCGGTCCCCAGGCCAACCCGCCAGAGGTTCCGCCCACGACCCCAGTCGCCAGGCGCGACCCAACCCCGATCGATCTCTGGGTCGCCCTAGGCTACCGGGGCCAAAACGTGGGCGACGATCTTCCCTGGGACAATGGGCTGGCGCTGATGGTGGCTTGGCGTGCTCCTTCAGGTCTGCTGCTCGGGGCGGAGTTTGCCGGACACCCCCCCGCGGACGTGGGGGGCGCAGCAACCTTCAACATCATCCGCTTCCCGCTGGCCGGGTTCATCGGATACCGATTGTGGGCCGATCCCGCCTACGTGGCTGTGAGCGCGGCGGTGCTCCTGGACATTCAGCACCACAGCACGCCCCCACAGGCGGACCTAACCCCCGAGGATGCCGACACGGCCGTTCGCTACGGCCTTGCCCCAGGATTCCGAATGGAGCTGCCCATGGTCGCCGACGGGGGCTTTTTTGTCGCCTTGGACATGGCAATATTCTTAAATAATTTCAAATACATAACCATCGGTTCCCGAGACACCGTGGTCATCCTGGATCTCCACCCGGTCTCGGCTCGCTTCACGACCGGCATCTGGCTCGGTATCTGACCTGAAACCTCCCCTTCGGGAAGTTCCAGGCCAGGTTCATTTTGTCCGCAGAGAGCCACGCGGCCCTCTCCCCCCCAGAC
>JAPPOR010000379.1 GCA_028817905.1 Myxococcales bacterium | reverse complement strand
CCCCCTATGCCGTCGACGAGGAGCCTGACGCCGAGGATGACGCCGCGGACGCGCAGGACGTTGATGACGTTGTGGACTCCGACGACGATGACGCCGACGACGATGATGACGCCGACGACGATGACGCCGACGGGGGGCAGCTCGCTCCGTGTCAATCGAACGAGGACTGCGACGACGGCTTGGGTTGCTACGGCGCGGGCAGTGGCTTGCGCGGGTATTGCTCCGTCACGTGTCGCCCCCCCGGCTCCGGGCCGGGTGGCAACCGCGGCAGGGGCGACAGGGGGCCCCGGCGGATGGCCGAAGAGGATGCCGACGACCCGTGCGCTGCCATTCCCGGCGGGCGCTACACCTGCTCCCCGAGCTCCGGGGTCTGCAGGCTGCAATGCGAGAGCAACAACGATAGCAACTGCCCCGAAGGGATGGAGTGCGTCAACGTACGCGGTGACGGTTGGCGGTGCCTCCCCGAGGAAACCGCGCCGCCCCCCGGAGATGGCGAGCCCTTCGATGCATGTGAAGGCGACCGCGATTGCGGCACCGATCTGACCTGTCTCATTCCCCTGGGATACTGCGCAGAACAGTGCGCGATCGACAGTCACTGCACCGCCGGGGGCATCTGCATGCGGCAGCTCAACGTCTGCGTCGTTCGCTGCGAGGACGACGCGTCCTGCAGCGACGGGCTCACCTGCCGAGACGTGCGCTCCGACCCGGGCCAGCTCTTGCTGTGCGGTCGGAACTGAAGCCCCCACCGCGAGTGCGTTTTCCGGTATGGTCGAAGAATGTGCGGTCGGTTCTTTGTCGTTCACACGCCCGACGCACTCGCACAGGCGTTCGGTGCAACGCTTGGTGAGACGGTGGCGCAAATGGTGGCATCCCCCAGCTACAACGTGGCCCCGGGCCAGCCCGTACTCGTGGTGCGCCACGACCGAAAGCACGCGCGCCGCTCCTTGGACGCGCTGCGCTGGGGCTTGATCCCACACTTCGCGAAGGACGCCTCCGGCGCCTACCGGTGTATCAACGCCCGGGCCGAAACCGTCGACACCCGTCCGAGCTATCGCGCCGCCTTCGAGAAGCGACGGTGCTTATTTGCGGTCGACGGCTTTTTCGAATGGCGCTCCGAGGGCAAGACCAAGCAGCCCTACGCGATCGCGCTTAAGACGCGCGAGCCCTTCGGAATCGCGGGGGTCTGGGAGAACTGGAAGGACCCGAACAGCGGCGAGTGGCTCCGCACCTGCGCATTGATCACGACGGAGGCCAATGAGCTGGTCGCTCCCGTGCACGGCCGCATGCCCGCGATCGTCCGCGCCGAGGACCACGCCCGCTGGCTGGGCGAGGTCCCGGCGACCCCTGCCGAGCTCAAGGCCATGCTGCAACCCTTTGACCCGCACAAGATGGACATGTGGCCGGTCAGTACACGGGTCAACACGCCGAAGAACGATGACCCGAGCCTGATCGAGCCCACGACAGGCAGCCCCTCCACCGGGTAGCTCCCCGTGACCGGCCGACGAGCTGACCACGGCCGTCGTGCAATCGACCCAATTGGGGCATATTGTCGCCATGACTGTGCTCATGCATTTGGCCCGTGCGACGGAATGGCAGCAGGGGAAGCGCACCGGCAGCTACGCCCCACCTTCACTGGAGCAAGAGGGGTTCATCCATTGCTCGCTGCCCCACCAGCTCTGTGGCGCGGCCAATCGGTACATGCGAGGAGCCTCGGACCTGTGGCTGCTCAGTATCGACGGCACGCAGCTGGCTAGCGAGATGCGTTGGGAGAACACCGTCGGGGGCGAGGAGCTATTTCCGCACGTGTACGGACCGATCGATCCGAGCTCCGTCTTCGCAGCACGCCCCTTTCGCCCGCGGGCGGACGGCATGTTTGCCTTCGACGATGATTCCGTCGTCGTGGGCGCCGTGAATCACATCTATCTCACGGTGTCCGATCTTGCTCGAGCGCGTCGTTTCTTTGACCCCGTCATGGACTGCCTGGGCTTTCGTATCGGCGTGCGGCCAATCGGGGGGGATGACCATGTGCACTACTTCAACCGCGTGACGCAGGTGAGTCTGCGGCCCGCGCGGAGCCCCGCACCCCACGATCCCTGCGCGCCTGGTCTGCATCACCTATGCCTGCAGGTCACCGATCGCGAAGCTGTGGATCGGGTGGCAACGCGCCTGCAGGGACTCGGGGTAGCGGCCACGGCACCAGCCGTCTACGCGGAATACAGCGCCGACTACTACGCCACTTTCTTCGAAGCTCCGGAAGGCATGCGCTTCGAGGTGGTCGCCCGCCGCGCACGCCGCGACGAGATCGCCCGGCGCTTCAGTTCGCTTCCCCCCGTGGTCAATCCGCTTGCGACCCGGGGCCCGGAGTAGGCGACATCAGGCGCCAAGCCGTCTGCGTGAGGCAAAGCCAGCCGCCCATCACTGCCCGGAGCACCGGAGGTGCGACCTAGAATCCTTGATACAACGCCAGCGGAGAATGGTGAGTTCCCCAAACTTGACTCATTTGTCAACGAGATCGTTGGTCAAGGATTCCAACGGGGCTCCGCCCCCGCCCAACAAGGCATGTGACCCAGGCACCAAATGGAAACCGCCGTCGCATGCAGCTCACCCCCGGAGCGCGTCAGCGCGACCTAGCGACCTTGTCCAAACGCTTCCAA
>JAPPOR010000537.1 GCA_028817905.1 Myxococcales bacterium | reverse complement strand
CAGGGCTTTCGGTGAAGGAGGGAATACTCGCTGTATTTTCGACTGAGGCGAAAGCCCTGCGGAGTCGAGCAGTTGTGCGAGCGCGCGTGATTTGGTGATGGATGCGGGCTAGCCCGCATCCATCGCCAAGGCACGTGATGATCGTGCAAGTGATCGGCTTCGCAGGGCTTTCGGTGAAGGAGGGAATACTTGCTGTATTTTCGACTGAGGCGAAAGCGCTGCGGAGTCGAGCAGTTGTGCGAGGGCGCGTGAGTTGGTGATGGATGCGGGCCAGTACAACAGCACAGCCTAGCCCGGATCGCTCACCCACGCCGCGTCGTATCGCGCAGGGCTGCCGCGGCCGGCATGGGGCGGAGCCGAAAGCCCTGGGAAGTCGAACCGCAAGGCCGGCACCGCGCGGCGCCAGAGGGATCCGGGCCCGCTGGCCATCGGGCCCCTGACGGGCCGCTCGGCTTGTGCTAGACCGTCAATTGCGGTTGCGGTGGCGTGCCGGTCTGGAGTTTAAGCTGACTTGCGGCGCGGCAGTCCCGCTGGCCGCCGGCAGTTTTGGTATGTCACCGTTCTCGACGGCCTCTGCGGCCCACCGAAAAATCACCTCGGACGCAGCCGAGTTTGCAGAGAACCTGCGGCGCGATCACCCCTTTAAGTGGTGGGCGTCGCTGCTCGGCCCGCCGGCGGTCACCGGACTGCTGCTTTCGGTGCTGGCGGCGTTGCACGGCGCTGGCTTTGTGCAGGATCTGCTCCTGAGGGCGGTGGCGGCCTTCTTTCTGTTCGGGAAGTTCGCCATCCTGGAGCCCCAGAGCGCCCTGACCTCCGAAAACCTGTTTCTACTGATCCTGTACATGGACCTGGTCGTGGCGGTGTTCGTCAGCTTCCACATTCACTCCCTGTTCACCCTGCCGCTGGTCGGCGAGAAGCTCCAGACGCTGGCCAAGGACGGCGCGTTTATCATGCAGGCTCAGCCCTGGATGCGCCGGACGACCTTCGTGGGCCTGGTGGCGTTCGTGATGTTTCCCCTGGCGGCCACCGGTAGCATCGGCGGGGCGATCTTTGGGCGCTTGCTCGGCCTTCGCCGGCCGGCGACCTTTGTGGGCGTGGCCCTCGGCTCGGTGCTGGGCTGCAGCCTGATGTACTTCGGAGCAGAGCTGGTGCGGACCTATCTCGACCAGAACAGCATGCTGCTCAAGTACGGGGGGATCCTGTCGGTGGCCGCCATCCTGTGGTGGCTCAACCGCCGGTATCAGGCCGCCAAGACACGCGCCGGCTTCGAGTAGGCCCAAATCTGCGGACACGGCGCTTGAACGTTGTGCCGAAACTGGCTATGCGCGGTACGTCAGCCTCGGTGGGCGGCTGTGCTCCGCTTGGCCCCGCTTGGGGCGGTCAATCGGGCAGTCGACCGCGGAGGTCGACCCTGGCGAGTCATTGCCCCGCGACGGGCGTGAAAGGATGGCGCGGATGTCGGATGAGCTGTTTTCGGTCGCAGGAAAGCGAGTCTTCGTGAGCGGCGGGACCTCGGGGATCGGGCGGATGATCGTCGAGGGGCTCGCGGAGCGCGGGGCACGCGTGTGCACGTGTTCTCGTAAGCAGGCCGCCGTGGACGATCTGCTCGCCGATCTGAAGGAGCGGCGCGGCTTCGACGTCGTGGCAAAGACCGCCGATCTGTCGACGGTCCCGGGCATCGAGCAGGCCATTGGGCACGTCGAAGCCGCCTTTGGCGGGGAGCTGGACGTATTGGTCAACAACGCCGGCGCGACTTGGGGCGCCAGCATCGACGAGTATCCCGAGTCCGGTTGGGACAAGGTCTTCGACTTGAACGTCAAGAGTCTTTTCTTCACCACGCAGCGCTGTCTGCCGCTGCTGCGCAAGACGGCCAAGCCCCCCCATCAGCTTTCGCGCATCATCAACATCGGGTCGATCTCCGGCATCCAACACCCGAGCGACAACGCGTGGGCCTACCACCCCGCCAAGGCTGCCGTGCATCACCTGACGAGGACGATGGCCAAGCAATTGGTGAAGGAGGGGATCGCGGTCAACGCGATCGCACCGGGGCTATTTCCCAGCAAGATGACCGCGTTCCTCATGCCTGACGGCGACACCAGCGCCGTGAGTCAGGGCATTCCCATGGGGCGCCCGGGCCAGGCTTCCGACATGGTCGGCACGGTCGTGTACCTGGCCTCTCCCGCGTCCGGGTTTGCTTCGGGCGCCATCATACGGATCGACGGCGGGTCCGCGCTGTAGTCGTATGGCCGCCTCTTCCCGCATCCCGAATCTGTTGGCGAGCCGCTACGCGAGCGACGCCATGGCTCAGCTGTTCTCGCCAGAGCACAAGATCATCCTGGAGCGCGAGCTGTGGCTTGCCGTGCTCGCGAGCCAGCGCGACCTGGGGATTTCGATTCCCGACGGCGTGATCGAAGCCTACCGGGCGGTCGTCGACCAGGTGGACCTCGACTCGATCGCAGCCCGCGAGCGGGTCACGCGCCACGACGTGAAGGCACGCATCGAGGAATTCTGCGCCTTGGCCGGCTATGAGCACATCCACAAGGGGATGACCTCACGCGACCTGACCGAAAACGTGGAGCAGATGCAGGTGCGCGACGGTCTCCGGATCGTGCGTGATCGAATGGTCGCCGCGCTCAGCCGTTTGGCCAACCTGGTGGCGGCCTACGAGGCGACCGTGATCGCCGGGCGCAGCCACAACGTTCCAGCGCAGGCGACCACCCTCGGAAAGCGCTTTGCCAACAGCGGCCAGGAGATTCTGGTCGCGCTTGCGCGCCTTGAGGCGTTGCTCGAGCGCTACCCTTTGCGCGGGCTCAAGGGCCCCGTGGGCACGCAGCAGGACCAGGTCGATCTGCTCGATGGCGACACTGACAGGCTGGTTCGCCTGGAGGCGGCCCTCGCTCGTCACCTCGGCTTCGCGCATGTGCTATCCAACGTCGGCCAGGTCTATCCGCGCAGTCTCGACCTCGAGGTGGTCGGGGCGCTGATCCAGGCGGCCGCGGGGCCCGCGAGCTTCGCCACGACCCTGCGACTGATGGCGGGCCAGGAGCTGGCGACCGAGGGCTTCAAGCCGGGGCAGGTCGGTTCCTCCGCCATGCCCCACAAGATGAACTCCCGCTCATGCGAGCGCATCAACGGCTTCAAGGTCATCCTGTCGGGTCACCTCGCGATGGTCGCGGGTCTGGCGGGGGACCAGTGGAACGAGGGCGACGTCAGTTGTTCGGTGGTGCGACGCGTCGCGCTGCCCGATGCATTCTTCGCAGCGGACGGCTGCTATGAGACGTTTTTGCACGTGCTCGCGGAGCTGGGTGCCTATCCGGCCGTGATCACTCGCGAGCTGGAGCGCTACCTGCCGTTCCTTGCGACCACCAAGGTGTTGATGGCGGCGGTGCGTGCCGGGGTGGGGCGCGAAACGGCACACGAGGTTATCAAGGAGCATGCGGTCGCGGTGGCCCTCGAGATGCGCCAGGCGGGCCTGGTCGCAAACGACCTGGTCCACCGCCTTTCCGCCGATCCGCGCCTGCCCCTAGAGGACACGCAGCTTCGCTCGGTGCTCGACAACCCGCTCGAGTTCGTCGGCAATGCCCGCAGTCAAGCGGCGGCCTTCGTGGCCGAGGTCGAGACCCTGCGGGCACGGTTCCCGGACGCGGCCGCCTACGAGCCCGCCCCGCTGCTGTAGTCGATAGCCCGGCTAGGCCCTGCTGGGCCCGGCTAGGTGAGGCCGACGCGGCGGGCCAGGTCCGAGCTGAAGACGCGCTCGGGGTCGTACTGGTCGCGCAGGGCCATGAAGGCCTTGACGCCCTCGGGGTACATGGCGCGGAACATGTCTGGCTCGACGGTGGCATCCTTGCCCAGGTAGATGCGGCCGCCCGCGTCCAGGACCATCTTGTCCAGGCGCCGGCACAGCTCCGCGGTGCCCGCGCGCATGGGGAAGTCGATCGCGAAGGTGTAGCCCTCGGTGGGGAACGAAAGCGGCGATGGGCTGGCCTTGCCCAGGCGCTTGAGCACGTTCAGGAACGGCAGCTTGCCGGAGGACACGATCGCCGTCAGGATTTCGCGCAGGCGCGTTGGACCGTCGTCGAACGGGATGACGAACTGGTACTGGGTGAAGCCGCGCCGACCGTAGGCCCGGTTCCAGTGACCAAACATATCCAGGGGGTAGAAGAACCCGTCATAGTATTGGAAGGCCGCGCTTGAACCCTGCTTGAACTTCATCGCGGCCGTCAGAAACCGGATGCTGATCGGGTTGAGCAGAAACTCAGGCAGGTCGACCGGTACCGACAGGAGCTGCGAGGGGGCGGTCCTCAGCGGCTGTTTGGCAAGCTCTGTGGGTAAGTCCGACAGGGTCGCGTGGTCGCCAACGGCCAGCACGCCGTTGCCCAGCCGCTTGCCGGTTGCGACTGGATCGAGAATCGCCACCGAGTACGGGTACTTCTGATCGTACTCCTCGAGGGCCTCGAGCATCGCCTCCAGGCAATTGGCCTTGATCGCCTGTTTGCGAAAATAGGTCGTCTCGATCCGGCGTAGCAGGATCCGCGCGTTCAACACGATGCCGAGCAGGCCCATGCCGCCGAACGTTCCCCAGAAGAGGTCCGGGCGCTCCTTTCGGCTCGCGGTCACCACCTCGCCGCTGGCCAGCAGGATCTCCATCGACTCCACGCAGGCACTGAAGGGGCCCTGTGCGTGGTGGGCCTTGCCGTGGACGTCGTTTGCGATGCAGCCGCCCACGGTCGCGAACTTGGTGCCGGGGGTGATCATCGGAAAGAAGCCCCGAGGGCCGAAGTCGGCGATGATCTGGGCGAGGCTTACGCCGGCCTCGCATGTGAGGGCTCCGGCGTCGGCGTCGAACGCCAGGTAGCGGTCCATGCGCTGCATGCCGAGTACCCGCCCGCCGGCGTTGAGGGCCGGGTCGCCATAGCTCCGTCCCAGTCCACGCGCGATGCAGCCGGCGCGGTCGACCAGGCGAGCGACCTCGATGGCCGTTTCCGGCTCGCGCAACTCACAGCGGACGCGTTGGGAGGCACCCCAACCGCTGAGTTCCGTCAGCGAGGCGGCGCCTGCGGGCTTCGCTGGTTCTTGAAGAGGCTGATCCGAAGCGGGGGGCCGCAGGAGCGTCGCGGTGTCGGGAGTCGTGGACGTCACGGTCGCCTAAGCATAGCGCAAACAACCGTAGGGTGTTGTCGCAGCGACCGCGCCGCCGTGGGAAATTGTGGTGGATAGCTCCGGTTCCCGAAGTCATCGTGGCGGTTGCCAAAAACCGCTGTGAACCCGAATCCCTGTGCGTGCCGTGCGCACGTTGCCCTGGGCCCAGAACGGGAAAATTCCATGCCTCACTTCGGGCATAGGGTCCGGTGTTTGGCCTGCTTGGCCCCGTTGGGCCTGGTTTCTTGCCGCTCAGGAGTCGGACGAAGCGACGTGGCCCTTGGCTGCCAGGACCCGCTCCACCGTGTCCACGATCGCCACCGTGCGCGCGTCGAGCTCGATGTTAACCCGGTCCCCGACGCGCTTGTTTCCAAGGCGTGTCAGCCGCAGGGTTTCCGGAATCAGATGTAGCCAGAATGCTCCCTGCTTCGGCTGTGAGGCGTCGACCTTGCCGACCGTGAGACTGGAGCCATCGACCGCGATGAACCCTTTTTCCAGCACGTAGCGCAGCCACGTCTTGGGGATCCCGATGCGCATTTCGTATCGGCCATCCTCATCGCGCACCTCCGTGATCGTGCCGGTGCCGTGAACGTGTCCCGATACCTCGTGTCCGCCGAGTTCGTCGCCGATCCGATAGCTGCGCTCTACGCTGACCCGCCCCCCGGCGGCGAGCTCCGACAGGGTGGTGCGGTCGAGGGTCTCCTGGATCGCGTCGAAGGTCACCGTCTGATCCTCCAGCTTGACGACCGTTTGGCAGACTCCGTCGATCGATACGCTCGCTCCGGGCTCCAAACCCTCGACCAGCTCGGGTGACAACACCACGCGGTAGGTGAGCAGCCCCGGCGTGCGCTTCACGTCGGCGATGGGGAACGTCCCGCGGGTGATTCCGGTGTACATACGGATCGTGTAGTGGACCCCGGTCGAGGAGGCAAGCGCAAGCTCCCCACTGGGGGCCTCATCGCGCCGCCCGGATCGCGTCGAGCGCCTCCGGGTTGGCGACGCTTGCAAGGTCGCCCAGTTCCGTTTCGCCCAGGTGGGCGCGCTTGACCAGGCGGCGCAGGATCTTGGCGCTGCGCGTCTTGGGCAGGTCGTCCACGAACAGGATCGCGCGCGGGCGGTCGACCTTGCCGAGGGCCTTCACGACGGCCTGCACCAGCTCTGCCCGAAGGTCATCCGTTTCTCCGCGTCCCGCGTGCAGCACCACGAAGCCCACCACGTCGGTGCCTTTCAGGTCGTCGGGGACGCCGACCGCTGCGGCCTCGCTGACCGATGGGTGGGCGATCAGGGCTGCCTCGATCTCGCCCGGCCCCACCCGGCGGCCGGCGATCTTCATCGTGTCGTCTGCGCGCCCCAGCAAGAACCAGTCTCCGTCCTGGTCGGTGATCGCCCAGTCGCCGTGGTTCCAGACCTCCGGAAACTTCGACCAATAGGTCTCCAGGTACTTGTCACGGTTGTTCCACAGGCCGCGCGTCATCGAGGGCGCCGGCTGTTTGCACACCAGGTACCCGACTTCGCCCACGAGCGAGTGGCCGTCCTCATCGAAGACGTCCACGTCCATACCCAGGCCGGGGCTCTGCAAGCTGGTCGCCTTCAGGGGCACGATCGGGAGCGGGGCCAGGAAGCAGCCGGCGATGTCCGTGCCGCCGCTGATGTTGATCACCGGGCAGCGCTCGGCGCCGACACGCTCGAAGTACCAGCGGTAGCTCTCCTCGTCCCAGGGTTCGCCGGTGCTCCCGAGCATTCGCAACGAGGGCAGCGGGTGCCGCTCGATCCATTCATCGCCTGCGCGCATCAACAGCCGAATGGCGGTGGGGCTGATGCCGAGGGTGGTCACACCGTGCCGCTGGACGCTTCGCCATATGCGGTCCGGTTCGGGGTAGTTGGGTGCCCCTTCGAACACGACCAGCGTTGCGCCATGCATGAAGCACCCGATGATCTCCCATGGGCCCATCATCCAGCCGATATCCGAAAACCACCAGAAGACGTCATCCGACTTCAGGTCGAAATTGTAGCACAGCTCCTTGCCCATCTGGGCGAGGCAGCCGGCGTGGGTGTGGATCGTTCCCTTCGGCTTGCCCGTCGTGCCACTCGTGTACAGGATGAGCGCGGGTGCAAGCGCGGGCATGACGGCGGTAGGGACTGAGGTCGAATCTGCGGCGGCCACCTCTTCCCAGGTGTGATCGCGCCCGGCACGCATAGGACACCCGACGGCCTCGCCCGTTCGGCGGTAGACGACCACGTGCTGGACACAGGCAAGGCCGTCGATGGCCTCGTCCAGCGCCGTCTTCAGCGGCAGTGCCTGGCCGCGGCGGTAGGACCCGTCGGCGGTGAAGACCAGCGACACGCTGGCATCGGCGAGTCGCTCACGCACCGCCGAGGGGGCGTATCCGGAGAAGATCGGGACGAAGATCGCGCCGATCTTTTGGGTGGCCAACATGGCGACCACCACTTCGGCGACCATCGGCATGTAGCAGGCGATGCGGTCGCCCGGTGCGATGCCCAGGCGGCGGAGACCGGCGGCCAGGGCGTCGACCTGGCTGGCGAGCTCCTTGTAGCTGAAGCGCCGAACCTGGCCGTCCTCGGTTTCTGCGATCAGGGCGTCGCGGTTTGCAGCCGGACCCTGGGCATGACGGTCTACGCAATTGAGAGCGATATTGGTCTGGCCGCCGACGAACCAGTCGGCAAATGCGTGCCCGCCGGACGTATCCAGTACCCGTTCATAGGGTCGCTGCCATGCGATTCCCATGTCCGTGACAGCGAGGTCCCAAAACCAGGTCAGGTCACGTTGCGTGCGTGCGATGAACGCGCGGGCGCTGTGGGCAGTGGCTTCCGGGTCATCCGCTGATACGTCGAAGCCCGCCTTGGCCATCAGGCGAGAGACATTGGCTTCGGCAATCCAGCGCGCATCAGGCTTCCAAACGTATTCCGCCATAGTAGGTCCCATCGCGCGGATTGTACGGGGACCGGTAAGGGCGCGTCCAGACACTCCCTGAGCGGACAAAAAAGGGGTGACGGCCGCGGCGCGTACGGGGGAGCCGCGCCGCGGCCGCCATTGTTACGGGGGACTGTCCAGAGAACTCATTGCGGCGCCCGGAGGGAAACTGGAGGAACAGAGGGGAACTGGAAGGGAACCGGCGGGGAAGGGCTGTGCCCTGTACCTAACGATTCATACGGCGCCTTGAGCATCCCGTTACCCCCTTCCGGCACCTGCCGCAAGACGAAAGCTTGCGGTTGGACATTCGCGGCCAAGCTTCGGCGGGCATGCCCGCGAGCCGTCTTACCTTCCGCGCCAGCTTTGAAGGATCCGCAGGTAATTGCCCCGACCGTAGTGGGTTGGATCCGGGCAGTGTTTGATGTTCATGCTGCCGCGCGCCTGCGAGAGCGACGTGTACTCGTGCTGATCAAGCCAGTCAGCGAGTTCTTGGCGCAGGGTCGAGAGGTACTCCGGGCCACGCTTTAGCAACGCCGACACTAACTGCACACCGTCGGCGCCTGCCATGATGGCCTTGAGTGCGTCCAGCGGGGAGTGCACGCCGCCCGTGACCGCCAGGCTTATGTCTTTGCTCCCGCTCAGGATCGCCAACCAGCGCAGGCGCAGGTTCAGCTCGGCAGAGGTGGATAGTTCGAGCCGCGGGGACAGCTCGAGTTCTTCCACGTCGATGTCCGGCTCGTAAAAGCGGTTGAACAGCACCAGGCCCTGGGCGCCGGCCGAAACCAGCTGATGCGCCAGGTGCGGCAGCGATGAGTAGAACGGAGACAGCTTGACCGCCAGCGGAATTCGTACGGCCTCGCGCACCATCTTCACCATGTCCACGGCGTGCCGTTCGACCTCGGCGCTCTCGATCGCTGGGTCCGTTGGAAGATAGTAGATGTTGAGCTCGAGCGCGTCCGCGCCAGCCTGCTCGATCAGCTTGGCGTAACCGAGCCAGCCGTGATCGGTTGCTCCGTTGAGCGAACCGATAACCGGGCATGAGACGCGTTCCTTGATGCGGTTGAGCTGGGCCAAGTATTCGTCGGGCCCCAGCGCATACTGCAGCTTGGGCGGCTCAGGAAGAAAGCTGTGCGCCTCCGCGTGGGTCAGGCCGTGGGCATCGACGTGGTGATGGTGGTGAAGCTGCTCATCGGTTAGCTGTTCCTCGAACAGGGAGTGCATCACGATGGCGGCCGTCCCCGCGTCCTCGGCCCGGCGGACGAGGTCCAGGTCGTCGACGATCGGGCTGGCGCCAACCATCAGCGGGTGCGGCAGCGATAGCCCCAGATAGCGGGTCGACAGGTCCATGTTAGGTCTCCTTGGGGCGCTCGTTGGCCGTGGCCTCTTGGGGCGCCACGCGCAACTCGGCCAGCTGGCGGTAGTGCTCGGTACGCCGCCGGGCGTGGGCCTGGGCTGCGGACTGAAGGGCTTCGAAGCGCTTGGGGTCGAGGCGTTCGACCATCCGGAAGCGGGCTTCGTGTTGCATGTAGTCGCGTACGTGTCGCCGGGGTGTGCCCCCGTCCAGATGGAGCGGGGGCTCACCGCGGTCGACGCGGGCCGGGTCGAAGCGGTACAGGGGCCAGATGCCCGATTCCACCGCTAGCTTCTGTTGCCGAGCGCCGTGCATCAGGTCGTAGCCGTGCGCGATGCAGTGGCTGTAGGCGATGATCAAGCTTGGGCCTGGATGCCGCTCGGCCTCGATGAAGGCCGTGAGCGTCTGCTTGTCGCGCGCACCCATCGCGACCTGAGCCACGTACACGTGGTCGTAGGCCATGGCGATCAGGCCCAGGTCCTTCTTGGGAACCGCCTTGCCAGCCGCCGCGAACTTGGCCGCTGCTCCCAGCGGAGTGGCCTTGGATTGCTGGCCACCGGTGTTGGAATAGACCTCGGTGTCCAGCACGAGAATGTTGACGTTCTGACCTGACGCAAGCACGTGGTCGAGCCCACCGAACCCGATGTCGTAGGCCCAGCCGTCCCCACCCACGAGCCAGATGCTCTTGTCCGTGAGGTAGTCCGCCAGCAGCGAAAGCCGATGGGCCTCCTGGTCGCCCTTGCTCGCCAACTCGCGCAGCGCCCGCTTGAGGTCAGCGACCCGTTGCCGCTGGGCCTCCATGTGTCCATTGTCGCCCTGACCCTCTATCAGCAACGCGTCGATCAGGCCGCGATCGAGCCGGTCCGATAGGTGCGCGGCCAGCCCTTGGGCGCGGGCGCGCAAGGCGTCTACCGCGAGCTTCATGCCCAACCCGAACTCGGCGTTGTCCTCGAACAATGAGTTCGACCAGGCCGGGCCGCGCCCCTCGCGGTTGACCGCATAGGGGGTTGTGGGGAGGTTGCCTCCGTAGATCGACGAGCAGCCGGTGGCATTGGCGATCAGTAGCCGGTCCCCAAACAGTTGGGTGAGCAACTTGATGTACGGGGTTTCGCCGCAGCCGGCGCAGGCGCCCGAGTACTCGAAGAGCGGCTGCAGCAGTTGGGTGTGCTTGACGTCCTCGCGCACCGCTTCGCGGCCCGTTTCCGGTAGCGACAGAAAGAACCCGTAGCGCTCCCGTTCCGCCTGCCTGCGCGGACGCTGGGGATGCATGTCGAGCGCCTTGTGGCGAGGATTGGCCTTGTCCTTGGCGGGACAAACCTCGACGCACAGCTGACACCCCGTGCAGTCCTCGGGTGCGACCTGCAGGCTGTAGCGCATGCCGGGCAGGTCGGTGGACCGGAACGCGGTGCTCAAGAAGCCCTGGGGGGCGCCGGCCAGGGCCGAGTCGGGATAGGCCTTGGCACGGATGGCCGCGTGCGGGCACAGCAAGGTGCACTTGTTGCACTGGATACAGATGTCGGGGTCCCAGACGGGGAGCTCGAGTGCGATGTTGCGCTTTTCCCATTGGCTGGTCGCTGTGGGCCAGGTCCCGTCCGGTGGGAAGGCGCTGACCGGCAACCGATCACCGTGGCCCGCGAGCATCATCGAGGTCACGCGCTGGACTCGCGCGGGCGCGCCCTCTGTGACGGCCGGCGGACGCTTCCTGGCACCCGCGCCGGGCGTGGAGGGGACCTGGACTTGTGCAAGGCCTGCCACGGCGCGATCGACGGCCAGCATGTTGCGCCGCACGACTTCGCTACCCTTCTTGCCATAGGTGCTTTCCAGGGCGTGCTTGATGTGTTCGATGGCACGCTCTACCGGCAGGAGCTCCGAGACCGCGAAAAAGCACACCTGCATCACCGTATTGATGCGCCCGCGCAGGCCCGCGCCCATGGCGACCGCGTGGGCATCCACCGTGTGAACGGTCAGGGCCTTATCGATGATGTGTCGCTGGACCTCGGCGCTCAGGTGTCCGAAGACCTCGTCTGCCGGAAAGGGGGCGTTGAGCAGGAGCGTGCCGCCCGGTTTGACGCGTTCGACCACATCCATGCGGTCCAGCAGGTCGAACTGATGGCAGGCGACCAGGTCGGCCGCCTCGATCAGATAGGGCGCGCCCAGGCTGCGGTGGGCAAAGCGTAGATGCGACACGGTGACCGCGCCGGACTTGCGCGAGTCGTATACAAAGTAGCCTTGCGGGACGAAGTCGGTGTGCTCCGCAACGATCTTGATCGTGTTCTTGTTGGCCCCGACGGTGCCGTCTGCGCCCAGGCCGTAGAACAGGGCCTGAAACGTGTCTTCTGGAAGAACCTCGAGGTCGCTGCGAGCGCTGCTCGGTGCAAGATCCAGGTGGGTGACGTCGTCGCGGATTCCGACCGTGAAATGACGCTTGGGCGCACCGCTTGCGAGGTCGTCGAAGACGGCGGCGAGCATCCTTGGCGTGAGCTCCTTGCCGCTCAGGCCGTAGCGACCCGCGCTCAGGCGGGGCGCCGCACCCTCCCACTGCTCCGCGAGCGCCGCGAGCACATCGAGATACAGGGGCTCGCCGAGCGCGCCGGGCTCCTTGGTGCGGTCGAGCACCGCCATGCGCTTCACACTCGCCGGCAGCGCGGCGACGAAGTGCCGGCAGGAAAACGGCCGATAGAGCCGTACGGCGAGGCCGCCGACGCGCTCGCCGCGGGCAGCCAGGTGGGTGACCGTCTCACGAAGGGTCTCCGTCGCGGACCCCATCGCGACGATCACATCCTCGGCCTCGGGGTCACCATAGTAGTCGAACAGGTTGTACGAGCGGCCGGTGCGGTCGGCGAAGCGCCGCATGTGCGTTTCGACGATTTCGGGGCAGGCAGCATAGAACGGGTTACAGGCTTCGCGCGCCTGAAAGAACGTATCCGGGTTTTGCGCGGTGCCGCGGACCACCGGATGGTCGGGGCTCAGGGCCCGCGCGCGATGGGCGTCGATGTGGCCCGGGTCGAGCATGTCGCGCAAGGTCGCGTCATCGATCGGGTGGACCGGCGAAAGCTCGTGGGAGGTTCGAAAGCCGTCGAAGAAGTGCATGAAGGGCACGCGGGCCGCCAGGGTGGCCGCGTGGGCGATGCAGGCCATGTCGTGCGCCTGCTGGGGGGACGCGGACGCCAGCATCGCAAAGCCCGCCGTGCGACAGGCCATCACATCCGAGTGGTCGCCAAAGATGGACAGGGCGTGGGTGGCCACGGTGCGCGCGGCCACGTGCATGCAAAACGCATTCAATTCGCCCGCGATCTTGAAGAGGTTGGGCAGCATGAGCAGCAGCCCCTGGGAGGCGGTGAAGGTGGTCGTCAGCGCCCCCGCCTGCAGGGCCCCGTGGACCGCGCCGGCGGCCCCCCCTTCCGACTGCATTTCCACGATGCTCGGGACCGTGCCCCAGACATTCGTGCGCCCGTGGGTGGCCCACTCATCCGAAAGCTCGCCCATGGGAGACGCCGGCGTGATCGGATAGATCGCGATCACCTCACTGGCCCGAAAGGCCACCGAAGCGGCAGCCTCATTTCCGTCGATGGTCACAACCCTGGCGTCGTCGGCCACGGCGCCTCCCGTTCGTTGTGTCACATTTGCGGCTCAAGCCCGCGCACCCCGACATACGCCCCGGGCCAGGCATGGCCAGGTGTTGTGACCAGGTGTTGTGACCAGGTGTTGTGGTGCTAGCCGCATATCTCCCCAACCCGTGTGATGATCGTGCAAGCGATCGAGTTCACAGGGGTTTCGGTGAGGGAAGGGAATACTCGCTGTATTCTCGACCGAAGCAAAAACGCTGTGGGCTCGAGCGGTTGTGCGAGGGCGCGTGATTTGGTGATGGATGCGGCTAGGGCCCCACGCCCATGCTGTGCAGGTTGGCCCAGATGACGCGGACCCCACGGCGCGACGCCCGCTCTTCCACCTCGTACACACGTCTTCGAAGGTGCACGGGGATGCTTGGGCTGTTTTTGGCCTGGCGCGTCGTGGGGCTGGCTGTCCTCTTCGAACTTGTCGGTGGGTTGGGGGCTGCCGGGGCTCGTCGCCGGCTCCCATCTCCGTTTGCACCCGTGTTGGCCCCCAAGCTCGCCAGCGCGCGGTCGAGATCGGTCTTCCTCTCCCCATCAGCATTCTCCAGGCCAACGCGAGTCGGATGGGGCGACCTGACCTTGGGCATTGCGGTTGTCCGCCCGCTCGAGGGCCTCTCGCCTGGGTACCTGCCCGTGTCTTTCCGTGATTCCCGTGACTGCAATTGGGGTGCTGTCGAGGCGCCTGGGCCCTTGACCGCCTGCTGCTGGGTGCCGGGTGGCCCGCGTCGAGCGGCTTGCCATCTGTGTCTGGCAAGCGGGTTGTCTCGCTGTGCCTCAACGACCGGTTCGCGAGCTCGTGCGACTGGTTCGGCTGCCTCGGGTGCTTCTGCCCGCGAACGGCTTACCGTGTGCTCCGCCTGCGCTCGTCGCTTGAGTAGCTGGGCATTGAGGGCGGCGGCCAGGCGCTCCCGGTCGTACCGGAGAATCGTCCCGTGCCGATTCACGACGGTCCCCGCCAACACCGCAACCGGTATCAGCGCGGCCAATATGCGCCTGTGACGGACCGCCCAGAGCCTTGCGTAGGTCACCGAGACGCGGGCATCGAGCGATGTGGTTCGATGC
>JAPPOR010000900.1 GCA_028817905.1 Myxococcales bacterium | reverse complement strand
GAACAGGAAGCACAGCTACCGACGAATCCTGGACACGCCACCCTCCCTGCGAGCACCTCCAACGAACAGGGCCCTGCCCGCGGGGGTACACCAGAAGAACTGGAAGAGCCCACCGACACGGAGGGGCCCACTCTGGACGAAGAGCGAACCGAGTTTCTGACCGAACACGACCTCCAAGTCGTGGCGATCGAGGAAGAGGGCTTCGAGGAAGAGCCGACAGAGATCTTCTTCAACCAGGACGAAGGACTGGACGACCAGGCGGGCGTCGAGCCCACCGGCGCCACACGACCGGGACGACGCCGGTCACCACGGCCCACACCCGACCCTAGAGCACCGATGGCCGCTGACCAGTTGCGGCCCATGCTGGGCCAGTCGGCCGCAAGCTCGATCGAGGCGGGCCAAGCACACCAGTCTGGACCCGCCCCCATGGGCTCCCACCCAGCATCGGTCTCGGTTCACGCGTCAGAAGCGGAAGCGTCGGGCTACCCGACCCTCGGCAACGCGCCTCGCAAGCCGCGGCAACGTACGGCCACTTTGATGGACCAACGAGCACGCCAGATGCGCAATCACGAGCGCCTGTCGAACTGGATGCTGTTCGCCGGGATCGTGTTGCTCGGGCTTGCCGTAGCAGGCCTGATCATCCGCACCCCGCTCGGAGAGCAGCTCGGTATCCGACCGCCGACGCGTGGGACCATCGAAGTTCGCACACAACCGTCGGTAAGCGCATCCGTCAAGCTCGACGACGTCTACCGCGGTCAGGCGCCCCTACGCCTCGACGGCGTGCAGCGGGGCGGCCATACGCTTGAAATCGAAGCCGCTGGCTACGCCACCGTCAGACGCATCGTGCCCCTCGAGGGCGGCGAAACCAAGATCCTGGACATCGCCCTTTCCGAGGAAGACAAGAACGTCGAAGAGCGACCTTGAGTCAGCGTTTTCGCAAGCGTCTGAATCAGGTTTGATCGCGTCGCCTTGATGAGTGGATCTGGACAAGGTCGCTAGCGCGCTCCCGGGATGAACTGCAAGCGACGGGGCGGAGCCCAGCTAACCCTTCTTGGGCGGGCGCACGGTGTCGATCCCGACCTTGAGGCGATGACGCACCGCGTTGCGTTGACGCTCTTTGTAGGCTGCATGGCTGGCGTCGCCGCGCTCGTTGCGTTGTTCTGTGTCCCGATCGAGAATCTGGAACTCGGCCTGCACGAAGATTACGGGGCCGAGGTGGTGGGCCGACTTGGGCGCCCTTTGGATGATGTCTCGAGGCGCCCGGACCGGCATATCCACAACGAAATGCACGACCGAGTAGCTCTCGGCGGTGAACCGGTTCTCGAGCCGAATGAGGTCGTCTTCCAAATCCGGATCCAACTGGAGGTCCTTGAACAACGTGCTCAGGTGGGGATGCTGTTCGCAATAGGACCGAAAGTGAAACATCGTGTTGGTGGACTGCCCGGGTATCACATAGTTGAATGGGAAGACGTGCCCGAGCATGTAGTTGAGCGTGGGAAAGATGTCGTCGGGCGAGCGCGTCACAATCCGAAAGCGCAGCTTGTCGTAGATATTCGCAGCGACTGTCTCAGGCTTGGACAGCAGCTTTGTATAGAGCGAGTCTTTGTGCTTGCGGCCGCCAATGAACTCCAGGATCGGAAAGCCACTCGCCAGCATGCTGCCAACCACACGGTAGACCTTCTCCTCCACCATATAGAAGACTTCCTGGTTCGAAACGGGCAGCATAAAGAGCAACTCGCGCGACTCCAGGTGATGGATGATGTGCATCGCCTTTAGAATTGCGCAGGCGCACACCTGGCGATGCCCCTTGCCAGACGCGAGCATCAGCAACCCAGCCAGATCCAAGGTGGCCACAGGCTTCGGGATCGGGAAGTCGAAGTTGCGGCGCAGGTAATCGATCGCCTCGACCTTGACCGCTTCGATCCGGTCAAGCTCGTCCTGATTGTCCAGGTCGAACTCCTGGGCGGCGATGAATTCCACCGCTTCCTCGCGGGTGTCGAAGTTGAGCCGATGCCAGTCGATGACGGAACCGCCGCGCAACACCAGCCGGACGGCCTCCAGGTCACTCAACCGAAACTGATCGATGGCGCGGTACCGCGCCGCCTGGGGATCATTTGGAAGTGGCGTGAATCGCATCGAGCCCGGCGGCCAGTGTATCAGCTCAGCAGGCCGGGGGGGGGCGCGGCACCTAGCCCGGCCGCGTCAGCGACGACCAAGCGACAATGTGCCCATAAAGATACCGACGCTAAGAGCGAAGACGGCCAGGTTTCCCCACAGGACGCCCTGACAACCAGCAAGCGCCAAAGCGCCGATCGATGCAATTCCAATGGTTCGCTCGTGCATGGGTCCCGGTGCGGATGACTCGAATGGGTCAGATGTAGTCCGATGTACGCAGTGTCGTACAGAGGCGCAGTCCGGTCAAAACATCTACAACAGCCATGGTGTGGCTGACCACGAAAAACCGACAGGGATGGCCAGTTTTGCGCGCGCATTTGTTGCCCGGCACGGCCCGAGATACGCTGCCAAAAGTCGCAGATTTCCGGGCCGGTGGAATCACCGTGCCCGTGAGTTGACGCGCGCGACCACGGTGCATGTCGGAATCGATCATTCCCGAAAGCTCCCTCGAATCGCTCCCTATCCTCGCCCTGCGGAACTCGGTGCTATTCCCGGCGTCCGTCGTGCCGGTCAACGTCGGGCGTCCTCGCTCGGTGCGACTCATCGAGGAGGCGTTTGGTGCTGACCGCCCCACGATCGGTGTGGTCGCCCAGCGAGACCCGGAAGAGGAGGATCCTGCCTTCGATGAGCTCTACGAAGTCGGCACGCTGGCCCGGGTCCTCAAGGTCATTCGGCTCAGCAGTGGGCACTACAGCGTCGTGCTGCAAGGAATCGCTCGGATGCGCATCGTGGAGCCCCTTCGACGGGAGCCATGCCTGGCTGCCAGCGTGGTCCGACTGCACGAGCAACCCCAACGGGACGAGGAGATCGAAGCGCTGGCCTCCGGCCTACGGGCCACCGCCCGCGATCTCCTGCAAACCCTGCCGCAACCTCCACGCGAAGTGAACGTGGTACTGGAAAACGTCCAGGACCCGGGAGCGCTGGCAGACCTGGTCGCCTCGCACCTCCCAATCGGAACCGACCAGAAGCAATCGATCGTAGAGACGATCGATCTGCGACAGCGACTGCGAACGGTCCTCGATCTGCTCCGCCGACAGACCGAGATCCATCGGGTCAAGCGCGAGGTAGCCTCGCTCGTGCAAGAAGAAATGAGCAAGTCCCAGAGGGAGTTGCTGTTGCGCCAGCAGTTGCGCGCGATCCGCCGAGAGCTCGGAGAATCGGGCGACGAAGACGAGGAACTGGACGCGCTGCGCGAGCGCCTGGCCAAAGCCGAGCCGACGCCAGAGGCCGAAAAGGCAGCGAAGCGTGAGCTGTCGCGAATGAGTAATATGAATCCGGCCAGCGCGGAGTACCAAGTTGCGTTCAACTACGTTGAATGGATCGCAGATACGCCCTGGTCGCGGCTGTCGAACGCACGCACAAACGTAGCAGAGGTCCGGCGCGTCCTTGACGAGGACCATCACGGCCTCGAAAAACCCAAACGCCGCATTCTCGAGCACATCGCGGTCAGCCAACTGCGCCAGGACCAGAAAGCTCCCATCCTGTGCTTCGTCGGCCCCCCCGGGGTGGGGAAGACGTCCCTCGGCAGGTCGATCGCGCGTGCAACCGGTCGTGAGTTCGTACGCATTTCCCTTGGCGGCGTGCAGGACGAGGCGGAAATCCGCGGTCACCGACGCACCTATGTCGGAGCGCTTCCCGGGAGGCTGATCGCGGGGCTAAAGCGCGCGGGCGTCGCCAACCCCGTGTTCGTGTTGGACGAGATCGACAAGATGGGCTTGGATGTGAGCGGCGATCCCGCCTCAGCCCTGCTGGAAGCGCTCGACCCGGCCCAAAACGAGGCCTTTGTGGACCACTACTTGAACGTGCCAGTCGATCTGTCCCGCGTCATGTTCATTGCGACCGCCAACCGCAAGGACACGATCCCAACGGCGCTGCTCGATCGCATGGAGGTGATCGATATCTCCGGCTACACACGCGACGACAAGATCGCCATCGCGCGCGACTTCATCGTACCACGCCAGTTGTCCGAGCACGGGCTAACGCCGGAACACATCGAAATCACCCAGGCGGCCATCGAACGGTTGGTCAACGAGTACACCCACGAAGCGGGCGTCCGGCAGCTCACTCAGGAAGTCGCAGGGCTGTGCCGCGCGGTGGCCGTACGTGTCGCCAACGGCGAAACCGTAAGGATCGATGCGGGCGGCGAGTTCGTCCAGGAGGTCCTCGGCCCTCCCAAGCGCGAGGCCCTACGAATCGAAAAGCAGGCCCGCCCGGGCGTGGCACCCACATTGACATGGACGCCCGCGGGCGGCGAATTGCTGCAGGTTGAAACTACCCAGATGCCGGGCAAAGGCTCGGTTCACCTGACAGGGCAGATGGGCGACCTCGTCAAGGAGAGCGCTACCGCAGCCATGACGTACATCCGCTCGCGAGCCGGCCAGCTCGGTCTGCCCGAAGACTTCCTGGAGACTCGCGACATGCACGTGCACCTGCCAAAAGGTGGCATGCCCAAGGACACCCCGGCTCTTGGACTCTCGATTCTGGTGTCACTCTTGTCGAACCTCCGAGGCGTCGAGGTTCGCCCGGACGTAGCAGTAACCGGAGAGATCACACTGCGGGGCAAGGTACTCCGCGTCGAGGGTCTCAAGCAGAAATGCCTTGCAGCGCACCACGCCGGAATCGCCCACGTGATCGCGCCCCGCGCCAATGAGTACGAGCTCGTTGAAGTTCCCAAACCCGTGCGCGACGAACTCAATATCCATCTCGTATCGCGCGTCGACGAGGCGCTTCAGCTCGCGCTTTCGTCCGCCCCTCCCCCCGCCCAGGCGTGAGTACGACGAGCGCGCACGTGAGGGGCACCATGCACGGCGGCACCAGCCAGCAAGACGCGCTGCACCGCAGCCGGAGGTAACACGTTGCGACCGGTGGCGCCGCCGCTTTGCCTAACATCCTATCGCGTATTCCTGGCGCTGTCCGTCGTCCTTGGCAGCGGTTTGTCCGCGACTCGCTTGCTCGGTGTCCACGGCGTTGAAAGCGCCCTCGCGCTCGGAATCGTACTGCCTCCCGCTTGCGGGTGGGTCGCTGCTCGCATGCTGGTGCACGCGCGGACCCACCAAAACCTAGGAGCAGCCGACATCGGCCGGCTGTTGCGCAATACCTGCGCCACCGCTGCGACACTCTGGGCAGTACCGACGGCCTTGCTGGGATTCAACGCCTACCGGATCAAGCAGTGCGCTCCCTGGACCGGACTGCTGTTCATGTTGCTCGGCCCGCTATGCGGCTGCCTGCTTTCGGCGATGCTCGGCACCGCGCTGGCAGCCTGCTCAAGGCGCGCATGGCTTTCGACCACTTTGGCGGTCACCCCTCCGCTGCTGGGTCTGGGACAGTGGGCGTTCGAGTTCTACACGTCGCCCGCCGTGTTCGCGTACGGGCACTTTTTCGGCTACTTCCCCGGCAGCATCTACGATGAGCAGATACACATTCCGTGGGCGCTTGTGTCCCTGAGAGCGGGCTCGCTGAGTTACTTCCTGTTTGCGGTGTGGCTCCTACTTGCCTGTTTGCATCCCGGCACACTGCGCCTGAAGGTGATTCCGCGGGTACCGTGGCTTGCCTTCGCTGCGTTCGGCAGCCTCGGTGCCGGTGCGCTCATCACCGGCTACGGCGAAGCGTTGGGCATTCGAACCTCCGACGCGCACATCCAGCAGACTCTCGGTGGCCATCTCACGAGCGAGCGATGTGAGCTCTTCGTACCCCGCGAAATGGAACACAAGGCACGCTTTGGCGACGACTGCGACTTCCGGGTCTCACAGATGGAGCGCTTCTTTGATTTGCCCGGGCAACGACCGGTACGGGTATATGTATTCCGCAACGCCAAGGAGAAGCGGCGCCTGATGGGTGCCGCCCAGACCAACATCGCCAAACCGTGGCGACGCGAGATCTACCTGCAGCAATCCCGGTTTCCGCACCCCGTGATGGCCCACGAGCTCGCGCACGTCGTCGCCGGTCAAGCGGGCGTCGGCCCCTTCCGAGTCGCTGCTGCGCTGGGAGGCATGTGGCCCAACCCGGGAATCATCGAGGGCATGGCGGTTGCGGCGGACTTTCACCCAAGCCAAGGGTTGACTCCACACCAGTGGGCCCGAGCGATGATCGAGCTCGACATGGTGCCACCACTGCGGGAGATCTTCGGTCCGGGCTTCTTGGGACAATCTTCACGGCTCGCCTACACCCTGGCGGGCTCCATTCTGCGCTACGTGCACGAGACACGTGGAAGCAAGGCCCTGCAAGCGATCTACCGAACCGGAGACCTCGAGCGAGCACTTGGGGAACCGCTTGGACAGCTCCAAGGAGCCTGGCGGGAATGGCTCAGCAACGTGGAGCTGACGAACGAAGCCGTAGAGCTTGCACGCCTACGGTTTTCCGGCGGCAGCGTCTTCTCCAACGTATGCCCCCACCGCGTCGCCGAGTTGAAGGCCAACCTATCGGCGGACCTGGCTGCCCGAGATGACGCGGCGGCAGAACACACATGTCGAGCGATTCTGGAGGCAGACCCGGCCCAAGTGGCGACCCGGGTGGACCTGATGGGCATCCTGTTCCGTCAGGGTGACGTCGAGGGTGCCAAGAGGGAATACCAGACGCTCGAAGGGCCCCCGCGGGCCGCAGCGGCGCTGCTGGCGCGCGCCAAGCACCAGCTCGCGGATGAGGCCTTCCGAGCCGGACGGCGAGAGGAGGCACTGGAACACTATCGAGCCCTGCTGCGATCTCCGCTTTCGCAAGACACGCGTCGCTTGGTGGAGGTGAAGGCCATCGCTCTCGACGCATCCCGGACTCAGGCGGATCTCATCTTCGCATTCCTGATTGGCGAGGATCGGACCGCAACCGATGGGGCAACGGCTGTGCACCTCTTGCGAGAGCTGAAGGCGTTGCGAAGGGACGGCCTAGCAAGCTACCTGGAAGGTCGCCAACTGTTGCACCGCCAGCGCTTCGCACGGGCTGAACGCCTGTTCGGGGAAGCCCTCGACAGGAAGCTACCCAGCGAAACCCTGTCCCTTGAAGCACTACGGGTACGCGCGATTTCCGCGTACGGGGCCGAACATTTCTCCCAGGCCGAATCCTTGTTCCGACTTCTCGAAGAGGAGGGCAGCCCTGCGCACCGCTGGGAAGCGCGCGATTGGCTCGCGCGCCTTACTCATCAGCGCCTGGATCTGGCTCCCTAGCCGAAAGGCCCTGTGAAGCGATTCACTGGCACCAGCATCACGTGCCTTGTCGATGGATGCGGGCTGGAGCATGCACGTCGGTAGACTCGGCGGGGACACGCTCCAACCACAGTGATACGGCCGCAAGCCCCATCACGGAGACGACCACACTCGCGAGGCTCGTGTTGTTGAACACGACAAGACCTCCAAGAGCGAAGATGGCCACCACCAACGCAGGACGAGTCGGCCACATGGGCAAGCTCGCAAGGGATGCCTCGACCGCAAGAACCATCCACGAATAGAGCTTGGCGGCCGTAGCGAGCTGTTCGGGCTCGACCAGGGCCCGCACCAGCCGGAACGTGAAGTACTGGCGCTCCTTGAAGTAGATCTCATACAGGACCGTTCCGTCGAAATACCCAGGCGTCAGTTTTCCGACGATCCCGCCAAGGAAAAGCAGTCCTATCAGCAGTTGGCTTAGGAACCCCAAGCGCTGCCTGAAGTCATGGGCCGGGTGGGCACTGGCGCGGTAGGCCCATAGGCCAATCAGGGCCACCCAAAAGGCTGTGACGTATGTCGCGTCGTTGTAGGTACCCTGGTGAAGTAGCATCAGCGAGGCGCATACGGCGAAGGCGCCCAGGGCAGCACCATAGGCACCAGGGCGGTTCCGAAGGAATCCGACGAGGGAGACCAAGACCGGCGCAACATAGAGAATGCCATAGACCTCAGCGCACTCGAGCCATGCAGGAAAGAACGGCACATCGAGCGGGCGAAGGTCATAGATGTTGTATGCGGGCAACAGGTAGTTCCACTTCCATCCCCACGCGATCAAGAGGCCCCAGAGCAAGCCCCGAAGCATCAATAGACGCGTACGCGCATCCATCACGGCAGCTCCAGCGAGATGACCTCGGCAGGGCGCGCCATTGGAGAGACTTCGTCGAGCACGACGACCCTATAGGCACTGCGCACCCGCACGTCCCTGTAGCGGCTCTTGAGATAGAAGTACTTGTCTCCCGGGTCTCGCAAGTGCTTGGCCCGTCGCGTCGTGAAGGTGATTTCGTGTGCCGACTGGTGGTTTACAGCGACCCAAGCGAGCGGCGTGGGCGGCCTGTCGAGCTCCGGTGCCGAGAGCGGGCGTTCGCTGACGAGCACGTGGTTCTCGAAGTTGTACATCCAGGGAGCCGGCTGGGTGATGGCCCAGAGCACGAAACTATCGCTCCTCAAGTGGAACCGACGCATCCACCACGCTGACGTCCCGGGCAACACCGCGATGCTGAGCATCAACAGGCCGTAGCCGCACATCAGCAGGGCGATGGTCGCCGCAAAGCGATCTCGGGACTGTCGTAGCGAGCGAACGAACACAAGCGCTGGAAAGCGCGCGGTATCAGCGGTCCGATATGGTGGCGCCATGGGCGGTATGCTCCCCCGGTGGCCTGACATACCATACGGACACTTGGGGTTGACCGTCCGGCTCGCCGTTCCCCAGGGCACGCCGACGTCCCCGCACACCGAGGTCAGCGACGTTCGTTCCAGGCTCGCGCCGAAGAGGCCAATCTTGGCGGCGCTCCGCCCGACTTCGCGACACTGCTGCGTGAGGCATACCCAGCCGCCTGGCACCCCCCGGAGCACGGTGGTTGCGACTTGCCAGGATCACTTCACCAAAGCGCGTGAACCCCGTGCAAGTGTAGCTTTCGACTGAAGCGAAAGCTCTGCGGAGTCGAGCGATTGTGCCAAGGCGCGTGGGTTGGGCAATGATCCGAGCGACTGCTGGCGGGGGTCCGCGGTGAAGTTAACGGTAGGCGAAAGCACCAGAGGACACGGGCAGTTGGCAAAGCGCAACCCGTGTGACCAGGTTCGAGCGGCCAGGTCAAGACACAAGACCACCGCTCGCCTCGAACTGCACGGCGCAGCTCGGACGGTACCCCAGTTTGACCCTAGTAACCTTGCACGGGGCTCACCGTCAAGCTAGGTAGGCTAGAACCTTGTTTGTGACCCTTCGCTCGTACAGGTCCCACGTTGGAGGCTGGACCGTTGCCCACGCGCTGCCTTTTGTTACTCAGTCTCATCGGGGGATGCTTCGGGTCCCCTGGATCCGCCGAAATCATGGGCGGGGATTCGGTCGACGGGGGCACGACTGACGAAGACGAAGCCAGGACCGACGAAAACGACGCCGCGACGGGAGGCGAGGACGGAACCTCCAAGCCTACCAGAACGGAGCCACGACGGACTGGCGAGGCGCCGTTCCTGGCGGGCACAACCTGCGACTACGATGACGTATGCGAGCCCCTTGACCTAGCGGGCGGCGACCATCTTGTCTCCGGGGTCTTCTCCAGCGACGCACAATGCCACATGGATGCCTTGCGTATGGGTCGCCCGGGCCTTCTCCAAATCCGAGATAGGGGCCGTCTGTGGATGGTGTTCAATCAGACCGAGGGACCGGGTCCGGTCGTCTACTTCGAACACGCCGACGATCCGTCCGAGGCGCCCACACGTTGTGCGTTGGACATGGACTTTCTGCAGCGCTGCCGCGCTCCCGACCCATCCTGTCTGAGACCGGAGAACTGGGCTGCCGAGTGTGAGCCGGTCGCTTTTGACTGCCCAGCTCCCCCAACTCCGATGAAGGACTGCCGTCCATCCGCGGGCCCGCCTCGCTGGCTTGAAGAGGGGGATACGCTGGAGGTGTCCTTGGAATTCGCCTGCGAAAATGGCGACGAGGTTCCGGGTTCGGACGTCCGCTTCCAAGCGCTTCCCGATGGAGCCAGCTATGACCCCGACACCGGTCTATTTCGATGGACGCCTGGACTGGATCAGGCCGCCACCTACGATCTGGTATTCCGGTTGGAGCAGACCGGCGAGCCGGGCGAACTACGGGTGGGTGTGGCGGACGCGTTCGACGCCCCAGACAACGAACCGATCGCAGATCCTTCCCGCTATTTGTACGAGTACGGACTGCCTGTGTTCTTCCTCGAGGATCCGGAACAGGACGAGTACACGCCCTCGGCGCTCACCTATGCGGGGCGCCGCTATCGCAGCATGAGGATCAAGATACGCGGTAGGAATTCCCGCGTGTACCCCAAGCACAGCTACACGCTCAAGTTTCCCTGGGAGGATCTGTTTCAGGAACCCAACCGCGAGGACGGCATGATCGACCGCAAGAAGCTGGTGCTCACCACCAGCTTCGACGACAACAGCTACATCCGTCAGCGCTTGGCCCATACAATGTGGCGACTGCTCGACCCCGAGCATATCCCGGTGCGCACCTATCCCGCTGTGGTCTATCGCGACAACGAATTCCGCGGGCTGTACACGGTGACCGACCATGTCGACCGCCACATGATGCGCTACAATGGCCTGTCAGACGAAGGGGAGCTCTTCAAGTCGGTGGAACACGCGGGCAACTTTCTGACCCAAAACCACCTGATGGAGAAGAAAGAAGGCCTTCCACTCCAAGGCGAGCCGGGCTGGGATGAGAGCCTGCAACAGGTGATTCGGCTGGTGGTGCTGTCCAGCGATGATGAGTTTCTCGAGCTCGCTGAGCAGCACTTGGACGTTCGCGACTACCAGCACTGGTGGATCTTCATGATGGCCACCGGAGCCAGCGACAGCACCGGCAAGAACGTCTACCACTACAAGGAGAATCGAGAGGCCCCTTTCAGGCTCATCCCGTGGGACTTCAACGAGACGTTCGGTCAGGACTGGCGCACGTACCGCGCCGAGCAACGTATCCCCCGGTGGCGTAGAAACGGCATCTGGATGCGCATGCTGGCGCATCCCACGTTTCACTCCCAACTGCGCGAGCGCGCAACAGCCGCTTTGCAGGGGCCCTATGAGCTCGAAGGGATCCTCGCTCGACTCGACGCCTACTGGGAGGCAGTCGAGCCCGTGGCGCGACGTGATTGGCGCCGCTGGGAGACAGAATATAAGACATTTCCCCGCTGGAATGAGAGGCAGGACTTCACCGATCCAGGGCAGGAGATCGAATACATGCGAACGTGGCTTCGCGAGCGCTGGGCATTCTTCGAAGCCAACGTCGACCAACTGTTTACGCCGGTCGATATCAACGAGGTAATTCCCGCGGCCGAGTGGGCCTCGAACTAGCTAGTTGCTAGTACTCAAGGGAAACGCCGAGCTCGATCAGGCGCCCCAAGCGATCGCGGTAGACCAGGTGGCGGCCCTGGGTCACACGGCGGGGTGCGTCTAGCAGATTGCGAGCCACCAACCCCAAGCGAAACGTCGGAGTCAGGTGGTGCGTGACGACGAGGTCGAGTTCGTGGAGCGGGCCGAGCCGCAGATCGGGCGTGCCTTCCTCGGGCTGTGCAAGCGCGAACGACGAGCTACTCTGGTACCGATAGGCCAGCGCGAAAAAGAGCCCCACGCCATCGTCCACACCGTCATACCCTAGCTGAAGCCCGAATAGCATATCTGGTGCGTCTGCGAGGTCTCGCTCGACCATCCGCGCCCGCAATGGCATCGTCACGCGCGCTACCTGCAATGTGGCCTGCGAGGCCACGAACAGCGGTCGGAGCTCTGGGGCGCCGTCGGGCCCGAAGCGGCTCGCAAGCTCAAAGCCACGGACCGAGGCACCGTGGGCGTTCACGTAGGTCACGGCCCCTTCCAATGGGGAGACCAGGGCGGGTTGAGTGGGCATATCGATTTCCCGCAGATAGCCGCCCACGGTGACCGAGCGGCGACCCTCTCCAAACTGGAGGTCCAGGCGGGCGTTCAAGGCGGATGTGGGCCGCAGGTCTCGGTTGCCCTGTATCAGCGGGCCCGCAGGCCACCGACGGTAGGCCAGTGGTCTCATAAGCCGCCATCCGGGGCGCAAACGCGTGCGACTTCCCGATAGACGAACCTGCGCCTTTTCCGCCGGAACCCACGTGATCGCGGCCGACGGTATGAGCGCGTCGTCGGCACGCTTCAATGGCGCAAACCACTCGGACTCGAGGCGCAGCCGATCGTACTCAAGGCGTGCACCAAGTGACACCGAAAACAGCTCGCCAAAGGTGACGTGAAGCAAGGCGTAAGGCGCCAGTTGAACACGAAAGAACTCTGCGAGCGGAAGGCCGCGCTGCTCAGCCACGACCAGACGGCCAACCTCGCTCTCGGCGGCAGACCCTTCGAAATAGGGCTCGAACAGCGGCCCGTAGTCTCCCACTTCCGCCGGCCCCACCGAACCTCCGGACGGGGAGAACCCAAACGTTCGGCCACCATCGTCACCCTCGCGGGCCATGACCTGGAACCCGACGCGAGGCCAAAGCAACATGCCAGGAGCAAACGTGAAGCGTCCCCCGAGGTCCAGGCCGCCATCGTGGGTGCGCTCGCTCGCCGCGTGGTAGGACCGGGTGGTCGACTCTCCCAGCGCGGGAAACCAGGCTTGTCGACTCGAGGGCCGGCGGTGGAATAGGGCATGACGCACATCGGGCCGGGTGTCACTTCCAACGCCGTAGCCGTATCGCAGACGCAGGGCCGCGCGCTGGCCGAGATGATGGTCACTGAGCAGTTGAAGCGAAAGGGTCTGGCGCTCGCGGTAGGCCATGACCGTGCGGTGCGCGTCCGCCATGTCGGAGTCGCCTCTTCCGGCGCCAACCCGCGCTAGTTGCTCACTGTCCCGCAGGGCAAGCAACTGCAGGCGGGTCACGTGCGCTTCTGCATAGTGCGCCTCTGCAGCCAGGAAGCCACCGAGCGCAACGTGGTCCGTAGCTTCCTGCCCCCACTCCTCAGTCCACCGGTCAAGACCCCTACCAGCATCGTCAGACTCCAGCGGAAAGGATGGCCGAAAGATTCGATCGATGTACCGCCGGAAGGAAGTGCTGCGCCTATGGGTCGCTGCCGCGGTGTAGCCGAACTCGAACTTGCCCAACACGACACGGTCCCCCGCGCGAAGCGACAACGCCGAGTCTGGCAATGCCGTCAGCGCCTCGGGATCCCAACCATCTGAAAAGGCCTGGGCCAAACGGGATAGCTCCGACACTCGCCACCGCGCACTGGTCCCCACCTTTCGTCCTTCGAGGACCAGCGTTTCGCCCCGAAGGGCGGCGATCGCAGACGGCAGCGCGCGTTGGCCATCATCGAAACCCAGAAAGTCGGTCGCGCCGCGGGGCTGGGACGGATAGGCCGACAAGGTGGTACCCGCCCGCAAGCCGAGCGTGGCAGCCCCCCACAGGGTTGGTGCCTCGGGCGCCGCAGGCGTCTCCAACGCGACAATCCCGCCTCCAAGCTCGCCGGGTAGAAACGGCTGATAGATCCGATGCACGCTGACTGAAGACCACAACCCGTTGGGCGAGGCCAGCACACCGACCGGCACCGCCCTGAGCGGTAGCAGGTCAGAGGAAACCACCCTTAGGGAGTTCACGAGCAGGTCCCCACCCGGCGATAGCCCCCCCAGGGTCAGGGCCCCGGAAAGGCCCAGGGCAACTGCGGACTGACGGGTCAGGGCTCGCGCTAGGGTTGCGTCGCCGTAGCGCGTCAGATGCAGGCTCGGAAGCGGAGCACCATCCCACCTGCGAATCACCGCAGGCAAATCACCTGGTGGCACGGTCCCGGGGGACAGGGCAGCCGCGGCCGCCCGTGCTGACCATCGGGAAGCCTTGGCTGGGGCCGCGCCCCCGCTTGGCTCCTTGGCACGTTGCTGCGCCGCAGGGCCGGCAATCCCGGGAATACCTTCCGGGCTGCCGGAGATGCCCACCGTGCTTTGGGCCGGACTCGGAGCCACGCCGGGTACGCCGGCAGCGCTCCCACCGTAGCCAGATGTCGACGTACCCGGCTCGGTCGGCCCCGTCGGCCCCGTTCCGGGCACGCCGGTCATGCCGGCCGGTGGCGGTCTGGCAGGGACGACCCGGGCCGGCACCGCGGTCTCGGCGGACGACGAGCCAGGTGGCGCTTGCTTCGACTGCGCGCCGGTGGGGGCGGTGGGGGCG
>JAPPOR010000318.1 GCA_028817905.1 Myxococcales bacterium | reverse complement strand
TAGCTAGCTTGCACGCCCGGAGGTCTGATGGCGTGGCCACAGGGCAAAGGCGAACACGGGCGCGAATAGGACGAGCTCCGTGAGCGCCACGCGCATGCCCTCGCGCGAAATGAAGTGGCGCCCGATAGGGGCGACGGGAATCGGTCGAAACGGAGCGAAGTGCCGGGTTGGGTCGAAGGGCCAAAACAGAGCACACCCAAGACCGCCGTCGGTCAGGGTGTCGAGCAGCCCGTGGCTCGCGACGACGGCGGTTGCGAGCAGGCCCATCCGCAAGGCTGGCAGGCTGCCCAGGCGCGCGAGCGCCCCGATCCCCAGTCCCACTGCTCCCGCGAAGGCCAGGGAGTGGGTTGCACCTCGATGGCCCCAGGGATCCCCATAGGCGACCCCAAAGCGGAATCCGATCACATCGGCGTCCGGCAGCATGGACAGGAGGGACCAGGCCACCATCCATCCGAAAAGCTTGCCGGGGTTGGTTGGGGTGTGAAGACTCCGTGCGGCGGCCATGCCGACCGCGATGTGTCCAAGACTGGCCATGGCTCCCAGCGTATTCCACCAAAGTCCCAGCGGATTGCGCAACTGATCGGCGTTCACGGGCCAGCCCGAGGGCGCCCGCCCGAGGTCAGAATCATGTTCAAGATGTCTGCTTCTACCATGCATCAATTGACCTAGCGCGACTGGCGGCGTTGCGGGCTCGTTTGGGGGCGGTGAGCGCCTTGACGCTCGATTTGCCAATGCCTACGTGAGCAGCATGTGCTGCGCATGGTCAGTAGAAGTGAAGTGTGCGCAGGCGGTGCCGTGTGCATGCGCTTGCGCGGGCTGCTGCGACCGCCTCACGCAACTGGCAGACCCAGCCGGCGGGTTTCCGGGTCCGGTTTTGGATCCGGGTCCGGGTCAAGGAGGATGTTCGTAATGACGGGTCGATCGATAAGGGAGCCGGGACTGAAGGGTGGGACCACCGGGTTGCTTGTGAGCGTCTTTGCCGGGGGTCTGGCGGGCGTTCTGGCGAGCACTGTTGGGTGTGGCTCTGACGCCTCACCGGCTGTGTCCGTCCCCGGAAGTGGCATGGTACAGCCACCAGCAGATGCCAACACGGCCGCCGGCTCCCCGCAGGGCACCACCGCGGTTGCAACCCCAGTGGAGGCGCCGCCGGTGGACGCGCCCGCGCGCGTTCCCGAACGCGCCGCTCCGGAACCCGTGTCCGGTACCAGCGTGGCGCAGGCAGGTAGTGGCGCGGTGCCTCCACCGCTGGACACGGCGCCAGAAGCTCCGATAGCAACGGCTGGCAACGACCCCTGGTGCGATACGCTATCGGTCTTTCGGACTTCCTGTCAGAGCTGCCACGGGGATGAACTCGTAGCTGGCGCGCCCATGTCTCTGGTTAGGCACGCGGACGTGATGGCTAGCAGCGTGTCGGACCCGGGAAGGCCTGTTCACGAGTTGATCGGAGCGCGCATCCACGACGTCACCCGTCCCATGCCTCCTCTCAGCCACGACGCGCTGTCCCAGGCAGACATCGCGGTGATCGACACCTGGCTGTCTGCAGGTGCGCCGGACACGCGGAGCGCCTGCGCAGCCGCGCCGGTCGAGCCCAAAGAGGCGGACCGTGAGCCGGAATGGCCTTCCGATTGCGAGGAGCGCTACGAGATCCGCGTGGGGGACGCTAGCGGCGGGCAGCCGTACACGGTTCCGGCCAACACGGAGGAGGATCGGAACTTCACTATCTCCGTCCCCTGGACTTCCGGAGGTCGGGGGCCGGTGCAGGCGCTGGCGATCCGGCCCCTGACCAGCAACAAGCGCGTCGTCCATCACTGGATCCTGTACGCGGGGACCGATTTCATCACCAGCTGGTCGCCGGGCAAACCGATGGAGACCTTCCCGGAGGACGTGGGCGTCCACATGCCTACCAGTGGCACCTTCCGGCTCAACATGCACTACTACAACGTCGGAAACTCACAGCCCGAGCCCGACAACAGCGGGCTGGAGGTATGCATCACGCGAAATCCCCGCAGGTATACGGCGACCACCTATATGTTCGCGGGCTCCGCCAGTGTTCCGCCCGCTTCCAAGGTCGAAAACGTCGCGGAATGCCAGGTACGTGCGAGCGAGCCGGTGCATCTCATCACGAGCTCGCCGCACATGCACCAGTATGGTGTGCACGCCAAGCTGGAGATCGTGCGCTCCGATGGAAGCGTCGAGGTGCTCGAGGACGCGCCGTTCAACTGGGAAGACCAGCACGTGACGCCGATCGACGGTGTCGTACAGGAGGGTGATCGCATCCGCATCACATGCGTATACGAGAACGATACGGAGCAAGCGATCCGGTTCGGCTCGAGTAGCGAGGACGAGATGTGCTTCAACTTCGCGCGATACTACCCGATGGATGCGTTTCAGTGCGTTCCGGGTGCTGGCTTGCTCGGCGGATTCTTCTGAGCCATCAGCGAAGGGCGCGCACGCTTCCCGCGGCGCGCCGCTTCTTCTGCCTCTTTCGACAAAGGGGAACCGCTTCCAAGCACGACTTGATCAGCCCGTTGCGCGCCCTCTCGTTCAGGGGTCCTGTAGCACGCGTGGCCCCTGCAAGGGGGCTGCCCTTCCTCCAATTGCCCACCCGCACCACAGGACCGCTGCGCCTTGAGATCATCGCGCGACGGGCTGATCAAGTCGTGCTCCTAGCCCG
>JAPPOR010000608.1 GCA_028817905.1 Myxococcales bacterium | reverse complement strand
TCCGGACCAGTCCTCTGACCCCAAAATCCCGACTTCTGGGACGGGCACTAGCTAGGCTTGCACCTGGGAGTGGGAAAAGGGGGGAGCCTGGGTGCTGGGGTCGAGCAAGACTTCGTCGATGGCGGTGCCGACCTCGTTCAGGCGGACCTGTACGCGGTCGATGAACTCATGGAGTCCCTCGTCGAAGATGTCTTCGATCGAGGTGTAGTCCAGCTCAGAACGCAGTCGGCCCAGGCGCTTTTCGGCCCGGTTGGTGAAACGCCCGGGGGGCGCCCCGGTGATGGCGCGCAGGCTTCGCTCAGCCTCATCGACGCAGAACAGCACCGCACGGGGGAAGACGTGGTCTAGGAGCAGGAACTCGGCGACCCGCGTTGGCGACAGGCGTCCGTGGCGCGCTCGGTACATGTCCAGGGCACTGGCCGACCTTAGTAGCGCGGACCATTGAACGATGTCGAGGGGAGTGCCCACGTCCGTGACGAGCGGCAGGAGCAGGAAGTAGCGCACGTCGAGAATGCGGGTCGTCTTGTCGGCGCGCTCGATCAGGCGTCCGAGGCGCGCGAAGTGCCAGCCCTCGTCGTGCGACATGGTTCCGTCGGTGACGCCGACGAAGAGCTGGCTGGCCCGCCGGATCTGCGCGTACAGGTCGTGCGGCGAGGTTTCCCAATTCGGGCGAGCCGCCTGATCTTGCAGCATGAGGTGGAACTTGTTGAGTTCCTCCCACATGGACGTGGAAATCTTTTCGCGCACGATGCGGGCGTTCTCCCGGGCCTGCGCCACGCACGCCAGGATCGAGTTGGGATAGCTCTTGTCGAAGGTCAAAAACCGCATGACCGATTCCCGCTGGGGTTCCCCGTAGCGCTCCTGAAAGAGCGCCTCGTCGCCGGTTACCGCGACCAGCGGACCCCACTGCTCACGCATCGCGTCCCCCAAATCCAGGGACAGTTGCAGATTCACCTCGACGAAGCGGGCGATATTTTCTGCACGCTCGACGTAGCGCGACATCCAAAACATCGAGTCTGCGACGCGGCTCAGCATCATCGGTGCACCTCCAACGTGTGGTCCTGTTTCACCCGCCCCGTATCACCCATGTGTCCTTGCTACCGCCACCCTGCGAGGAGTTGACCACCATGGACCCTCGCTTCAGAGCGACCCGTGTGAGCCCGCCGGGCAGGACATAGATGCCGTCTCCGTACAGGACGAAGGGCCGCAAGTCCACGTGCCTCCCTTCCAGGCTGTCGCCGATCAGGGTCGGCACGGTCGACAGTTGCAGCATGGGCTGTGCCACGTAATTGCGGGGATCCGCCAGGATGCGCCTGTGGCATTCCTCCAGCTCCTGCTGACTGGCCTGTGGGCCCAAGACGATTCCCTTCCCCCCTGATGCGTTGGTTGGCTTGACGACCAGTTGATCCAGATGCTCGAGGACGTACTTGCATTCCCGCGGTTCACTGCAGAGATAGGTCGGCACGTTGTCGAGTACGGCCTCCTCCGCGAGGTAGTACTTGATGATTTTGGGCACGTACGCGTACACGGCCTTGTCGTCCCCCACGCCGCCCCCGGGGGCGTTGGCCAGTCCCACCCGCCCTGCGCGGTACACATCCATCAGGCCTGGGACCCCCAGGAGGGAGTCCTGGCGAAACGCCCTGGGGTCCATGAAGTCGTCATCGATCCGGCGATAGATGACGTCGACGCGGTGCAATCCCCGGGTGGTGCGCATGTGCACGTACCCGTCATGAACCACCAGGTCGCTTGCCTGGACCAGCTTCACCCCCATTTGTCGCGCCAGCGCGCTGTGTTCGAAGTACGCGGAGTTGTAGATGCCCGGCGTCCACACCACGACGCAGGGCTCGGTCACCCCTTCCGGTCCGCAGTGGATCAACATCTCCAGTAGGCGCTCGGGATAGTCCTCGACGGGCCTGACCGATTGGCCGTCGAACACCTTGGGGAAGGCGCGCTTCATGACAGCCCGGTTTTCCAGTACGTACGATACGCCAGAGGGCACTCGCATGTTGTCTTCGAGTACGTACAGCGTGCCCTTCTGGTCGCGCACGAGGTCGGTTCCGCTGATGTGACACCAGATGCCGCGCGGGGGGTCGATGCCCTTGCACTGGGGTCGATAGCCTTCGCACGTCTCGATCAGCTCCCGTGGGACAACCCCGTCCTTGAGGATCTTCTGGTCGTGGTAGATGTCGTCGACGAAGTGGTTGAGCGCGCGAACCCGTTGCGCGAGCCCGCGCTCGACCCGGTTCCATTCGGATTCGGCGATGACGCGGGGGATGATGTCGAGCGGCCAGACCTTTTCGGTGCCATCCTGATGGCCATACACGTTGAAGGTGATGCCCAGGTTGCGCATTGTGACCATCGCGGCGTTCTGGTAACTGCGCAGCTCACCGCTGGACAACGCTTCGAGACGGCGGAACAGAACTTCACTGCCCTCGCGCGGCCCGCCCGATGCCTTGCACATTTCGTCATAGGTCGAGCGCGCGTCATAGCCTGACAGGAGCATGTCGTTGACCACCTCGTTTCCACCCAAGGAAGTGCCTGACCGGGGCCCGGATGGCAAGATCCCGAGCGCAACCGGGAAGGGTTGTTGCGATCTGTTTTGGCCTTCGACTTCTCCTGGAAATCGAGCTGGCTGCGGGGCAAGGTACGTCCCCCGTGTCGGGACCTGTCGAAGGCCGTCGAACACGGCGTTGCTCGGCTTCGGACAGCCGCCCGCGGGGGTCGCCCGAGGCGGTAGTTGCGGTGGCCTGCGGTTCTAAGCGACCCTGGAGTTGGAGTTCTCATGTCCGCACAAGCGCCGTCCAAGACCGAGAACCAGCCGACCGAGGGTGCGTCCTCACTTTGGGATGGCTATGCCCCCATCCCGGGGGTGCTCGACGAGCTGTTCGACGCGGACGGAGCGCCGCGGCCCCACGTGGCTCGCTTCGGCGCGGCGGTCACTCGCTTGCAGCGCGATGAGCTGCTGCGGAGGTGGGATCGCGCGCAGCGGGAGCTTCGGGAAAACGGCGTTACTTACAACGTTTACGACGACCGTCAGGGCGCCGAGCGGGCCTGGCAGCTCGACCCGATCCCGCTGCTGTTGACCGAGGCCGAGTGGCGCGGTGTCGAGCGAGGACTCGCGCAACGGGCCGCCGTGTTGGAACGCGTGCTCGCCGATCTCTACGGTCCACAGAGGCTCGTGCGCGAAGGCATCCTGCCGCCGCAGCTCCTGTTCGAAAACCCCGGGTTCCTGCGTCCTTGCCATGGGGGCAATCAGCAGCCGCGCCGCTACCTGCATCTGTACGCGGCCGACCTGTTGCGGGCGCCCGATGGGGGCTTCCAGGTGCTCGGCGATCGGACCCAGGCGCCCTCCGGGATGGGGTACGCGCTCGAGAATCGGATCGTACTTTCACGGGCGTTCCCGAATATCTATCGAGACAGCCGTGTCGAGCGGTTGGCGCCGTTCTTTCGCGCGCTCCTCGACACCATCGCGGAACTGTCTCCGCGTCCGCAGGAGCGGCCCCAGGCCGTCCTGCTGACCCCGGGGCCGTACAACGAGACGTACTTCGAGCACGCCTATCTCGCCCGCTACCTCGGCTTGACCCTGGTCGAGGGGGGAGACCTGACCGTCCGCAATCGGGTCGTGTACCTCAAGACCTTGGGCGGACTGCAGCGCGTCGACGTGATCCTGCGGCGTCTGGATGACAGCTTCTGCGATCCGTTGTCCCTGCGTTCGGATTCGGCCTTGGGAGTCGCCGGGCTGCTATCGGCGGTGCGCGCGGGCAACGTGGCTGTCATCAACGGGCTCGGGAGCGGCGCGGTCGAGACGCCCGCGCTGCTGCCGTACATGCCAGCTCTCTGTCGCCGCCTGCTGAACGAGCCGCTCGAGCTGCCCAGCGTCACGACCCTGTGGTGTGGCGATCCAGAGTCTCTGGAGCGGGTGATCGACAACCTCGGCGAGCTGGTGATCAAACCGGCCCATCCTCGGCCTGGTCGCTTCGACGTCACGTTCGGGTTCAAGCTGAGTGCCGCGGAGCGCGACGCCCTGATCGCGCGGCTGCGGGCATCACCGGGGGAGTACGTCGCGCAAGAGCGGGTCCCCCTATCGACCGCACCGAGCTGGACCGACGATGGCCTCAAGCCACGGGCGGTGGCCGTCCGTAGCTACGTGGTGACCGACGGGCACGGCTATCGGGTGCTAGCGGGCGGGCTGTCGCGCGTTTCACGTGATATCGATACCCCGCGCGTGTCCATGCAGCACGGCGCTGGAAGCAAGGACCTGTGCGTGCTGGCAGACGGGCCCGTCGGTCAGGTATCGCTGCTGGGTGCTGGCCGCAGCCGGCTGGAACTGTCGCGCGGGGGCGGCGACCTACCGAGCCGCGTGGCGGACAATTTCTTCTGGGTCGGAAGGTACCTGGAGCGCGTGGAAGGAACCGTGCGGCTGATGCGCGGACTGTTTGCACGCCTGACCGACGAGCTTTCCGCCATCGACACCCCTGAACTACCGGTCCTGTGCCATGCTCTGGCCATTCACACCGAGCTCGACGCGCGTATCGACTTCGCGAGCGGGGAGGGCGGCCCCGACAAGCTCGAGAGCGATCTGCTTGCCTTCATGCGCGACGCTAGCGGTCCCCATTCGCTGCTTTCGAGCATGGCGGGCGTGTACCGAGCGGCCTTTACCGTGCGGGACCGGGTCTCCAGTGACACCTGGCGCGTGCTGGGGCAGCTGCGGGACGACCAGGAAGCGCTGGCCGACAGTTCTCACGTGTCCGCGTCCGACGCGCTGGATGTGCTCAACCGGCTGGTGATGACGTTGGCGGCGTTTTCCGGGCTGCAGATGGACAGCTTGAGCCGCACGTTGGCCTATCGCTTCATGGACATGGGTCGGCGGTTGGAGCGCGCCCAGAATACCGCGCGCCTGCTGTGGAGCACCCTGGTGGGTGTGCACCCGGACGAAAGTGCGGTCTTGACTGCGGTCCTCGGGGTGCTCGACAACGCGATCACCTATCGGCGTCGGTACCGCGGCGTCATACAGCTCGGGCCCGTGCTCGATCTTCTGTTGATCGACGAGGAAAACCCTCGCTCGATGGCGTTTCAGTTGGCCATGTTGCACGACCATGTACAGCACTTGCCGCGGTCGCTCGAGCGGCGCTTTCGCACACGAGAAGAGCAGATCATCCTGCGCTTGCTGACCAACGTCCGGTTGGCCGATATCGAAGGACTGATCGAGGCGAGCAAGGAAGGTACACGGCCGGTACTCGATGGTCACCTGCAAGCCTTGATGCAGGGCTTGCCGGTGGTTTCCGACGCTCTCACCCAGGGCTACCTGGCCCATGCAATCCCGCAACAATCCCTTGGGGTGCGTGAGCGTGGAGCCCTGGGCGCGCAGGAGCCGCCGGCGGTTTCCGGTGCCGACGAACTGGGCCCTGCGGAGTCACCGGCGGTAGAGGGCACAGCTGCGGCGGAGTCGCCCGGGGGGCCTCCAGTCGAGCCGGAGACCGTAAGATGAGCCAGTCCGTCCGCTATCGGATCCGTCACACCACCCGCTACGCCTACGTGGATTTGGTTGCGATCGCGCACAACGAGGCGCGCCTAACCCCACGGAGTGGCCCTCGGCAAGAGGCTCACAGCACTCGCTTCGTCGTCGAGCCATCCCCGACCTTCATGGTTCGCGAGCGTGACTACTTCGGCAATTGGGTGAACCTGATCGCGTTCGAGGAGCCCCATCGAGAGTTCTCCTTGACGGCACACAGCGAAGTCACAGTGCGCGCGGTTGAGGTGCCGCAGACAGCCAACGACGTGTTGTGGGAGCAGGCCAGGGGGGCGGACTTCAATCCGCAGGAAGGCGAGCTCTACGATGCCCTGCAGTATGCGTACCCTTCACCGCACGTGGTATGGGATCAGGATATCCGAGCCTATGCGGCGGCCTCGTTTCCCCCCGGCCGCCCGCTTCTCGAGGGGGCCATCGAGCTCACCGAGCGGATCCACAAGGACTTCGTGTACGAGCCGGGAGTCACCTCGATCGCGACCCCAGTGGCTGAAGTCTTCCACGCCCGGCGCGGCGTGTGCCAGGACTTCGCGCATCTTCAACTCGCCTGCCTGCGCGCGTTGGGCTTGTCCGCGCGCTACGTGAGCGGGTATTTGTTGACGCATCCTCCCCCCGGTGAGGAGAAGCTTGTCGGTGCCGATGCGAGCCACGCATGGGTTGCGGTGTTTTGCCCTGGCTACGGGTACGTGGACCTGGACCCGACCAACGGGGCCGTCGTCGGATGTGATCACACGACGCTCGCCTGGGGCCGCGACTTCGCGGACGTGAGCCCGCTCAAGGGCGTTGTGCTCGGGGGCGGCTCGCACAGGGTCGAAGTTGCGGTGGATGTGAACGCGGTCGAGCTCTGAAGATCATGCGGTCGTGGCGGAGGCCCTGGCCGAGACGCTGTTGGCACACGATCTGTTTGCGGGAGCCGATCAGATGAGCGGATCCAAAGTGCGCCGGGCACGTAGATAGTCATGTGAGAGGAAGCCAGGGGACCCTGCGACGGGCCACTGGCCGCGATGGTCGCCTCTCCGCCTGAAGGTAGACCGTCAGACCACCAGCCTAGGGTGGGTGTGCATGGCCAAGATCGTCCTGACCACGTTTGGCTCCCACGGGGACCTATTCCCATACCTCGCGATCGCTGAGCAGCTCCGCAGCCGGGGGCATGAGGCGATCATCGCAGCGCCCGAGAGGTATCGAGTGGCTGCAGGGAAAGCCGGAGCCGTGTTTTTCGCGGTTAGACCCGACGTGGTCGACGACCCGGAGATTTCGCGCCGCGCAATGGAACGCAAGCGTGGTTCCGAGGTGGTGGTCCGCGAGTGGCTCGTTCCCCGGCTGCGGGAGAGCTACCAGGACCTGGCGATCGCCTGCGAAGGGGCCGACCTGGTGGTCTCGCACGTGCTGACGTATGCGGGTCCGATTCTCGCGGAGACAAGGGGGCTCCCCTGGCTGTCCACAGTGCTCGCCCCGATGGTCTTCTTCTCTGCCCATGACCCACCGGCGCTGGCCGCCATCCCTTGGTTTGCACGCTTGCGGCCACTGGGGCCTCGCGTCGTCGGGGCACTCAGCCGCGGCGTCAAAAGGGTCTCGTGGAGCTGGAGCGAGCCGATCCGCAATCTGCGACGCGAGCTCGGTCTTCCGGCTGACAAGGACCCACTGTGGGATGGGCACCATTCTCCGCACGGGGTGCTCGCGCTTTTCTCCTCGGCGCTTGCTGAGCGGCAGCCCGACTGGCCGAAGTGCACCACGGTTTGCGGCTTTCCATTCTACGACGAGGACTTCGGTGATGCCAAAGCCGAGCTATTGGGCGACTTCCTTGCTGCGGGCCCGCCTCCGCTCGTCTTCTGCCTCGGTTCTTCGACCGTACATGCGCCCGGCAACTTCTACGAGGTGGCCGCTCGTGCCGCTGGGTGCTTGGGGTGCCGTGCGGTACTGCTGACCGGTGATGCGGCAGCGCCGCATCCGCTTCCAGACGGCGTGCTCGCGATCCGCTCGGCCAATGTCTATCCGCTCTTCGAGGCGTGCTCCGTGGTCGTTCACCCGGGCGGCATCGGAACGACAGCTCAGGCGCTGCGTGCGGGTCGGCCGCAACTCTTGATCCCCTACGCGCACGACCAGTTCGACAACGCGCGCCGTGTCACGGGACTCGGCGTTGGCAGGACCCTGCACCGAAAGGACCTCGACTCGGTTCGGTTGTCGCAGCAGCTCGCAAGCATCCTGTCGGACTCTGTGATGCGGGCGAAGGTGTTGGAGAAGCGCACCGAAATCAGGGCCGAGAATGGTACGAGCACAGCCTGTGATGTGATCGAAAGCAGGCTTTGAGGCGTATCTCGCGAACGCCAAGACTGCGGCCCGCAAGTGCGGGCCGGGATTCGAGGAGCATCAGCGATGGGAAGATCGGAACCGTGGATTCTCGGCCTGAGCACGACCATGCACAACGGGTCGGCTTGCATTCTGAAGGGCAGCGAGTTGATCGTCGCAATTCAGGAAGAGCGCCTGTCGCGGATCAAGCGCGACACAATCCGCCCTGGCACGCATTCTCTGGCCATTCAATACTGCCTCGAAACGGCCGGTATTACCTACCGCGACCTGGACCTGGTGGTCGAAGCGCCCTTGCTTGCCTATGCGGGGCGATTGCTTCCCAAGCCCATGCGGCGAATGTTTGATCTTGCCCACAATCCGCAGCTGAGAGTGAGGGAGTCGGGGGTGGAGGTGTTGCGGCTTCCGCACCACCTTGCCCATGCCATGAGTGCCTACGCCCTGTCGGGGTTTCAGGAGGCGGCGGTACTCGTGGCCGATGGTGGGGGTACCTTGGCGAAGGACTTGCCCCTCGAGGAACAGGCATTGGCCGCCGCGGATGGCACCGAGGGTGAGGGCTGGGAACATCTGTCTCTGTATGCGATCACGCCTACGGAGGTCAGGGCGCTCGAGAAACACGTGAGCCTGATGCCCTATTTGGATGGAGCATGGGAGGGCATGCCGCCTTTCGCCAGCCTCGGCCACATGTTCTCCAGCGCCGCCTACCAGATCTTCGGGAACTATCTAGACGCTGGCAAGGTGATGGGCTTGGCGCCCTACGGTCGCGCAACCACTGCCGCAACGGATTTCCTTACGTTGGAGAACGGGCGATTCCGCTTCAAGGACGCGGTTTGTGGGCGCTTTCGCCACGCGGACCGCTGGCCGCTCCGCAAGGAGGAATACGAGGACTTGGCCGCCTCGGTCCAGGGGGCGTTGGAAGCGACCCTGGTGCCCTATGTTCGGAACGCTCGCGACACCAGCAACATGACCCATTTGTGCTATGCGGGCGGGGTGGCGCTCAACAGCATCGTCAACGAGCTGTTGGTCACCTCTTCGGGCTTCGAGCGCGTCTTTGTGCCGCCAGCCGCCGAGGACAGCGGACCGGCCATCGGAGCTGCGTATTGGGGGCTTCGCCGCTTGCGGAGCGGGGCATCTCTGCGCAGCGCGCGCGTGGATTCCCTGGGCCGGACCTACGATCAGGGCGCGGTGGCCGAGGCGGCCCGTGCGCTCCCCTGTGTGCAGGCCCTGCCCAGCCCGGATCCACTCGCGCTTGCGGCCGAGCGCCTCCGCGACGGTCAGATCGTCGCTTGGTTTCAGGGCGGATCGGAGTTCGGCCCGCGCGCTCTGGGCCAGCGCAGCATCCTGTGCGACCCACGGTTGCCCGAGGGCAAGGCCATTCTGAATGCACGGGTGAAGCATCGCGAGGCGTTTCGTCCCTTTGCACCCGTCATCATGGAGGAACATCTGCGCGATTGGTTTGACGTGGGTGCCTCCGACGACCTGCTCCCCCACATGCTTCGAATCTGCCGCTTCCGAAAGGGGAAGGCTTTCCTGGTGCCGGCCGCTGTTCATGTTGATGGCACGGGGCGCGTGCAAAGCGTCCGGCGGGATGATGCCCCCCGGCTTTGGAGGCTGTTGGCCGCTTTCTACAAGGCGACCGGGGTTCCGATGCTGGTCAATACATCCTTCAACATCATGGGAGAACCCATCGTCGAGAGTCCCGCCGACGCGTTGTGGTGTTTGGCGTTCACAGATATCGATATTTGCGTGGTCGGAGAGTCGGTGTTTGGCACGCGAGCCGACTTTAGGACGGTGCTCGACCTGATCCCGACGCGAACACAGTATCGTCGCCGTCGCATTCTGGAACGGGTCGTAGGGTCGGTACTTCCAGAGGATTCCCTGCTATTTTCGGTAGATACGCCGTACGGCAGTTCCATGCAGCCAGTTGAGCGCGCTTCCTGTGCGGTGCTCAAGTTCGTCGACGGCAGGAGGACGGGTCATCAGCTGCTGACCGAGATGCGTAGGAAAGGCCATCAACTGGTGGACAAGGACGTGGCTCGTGCGCTGGGGGTCCTGTATCGGGCGCGCCTTATCACGATCATGCCCAGCAAGGGCTCCAGGGCAGCGTAGCGAACATCTATTCGCTAGGAGGCCGAAGGCGGCCTCCTAGAGGTGGGTTCGGCGGCGCAGCTCGGCCCGCATGCGGGTGGCGGTTTGGGTTCTGAGCGCTTCGTCCTCGATGGCTGCCACGCGGAAGTGCAAGTGTCCATGGTCGCGGGCCAGGATATAAGCGAGGCTCGGCGTGTCGGCCTGGGGGATCGACACCAGGCTGTCGACTCGGGCACGCAGGTTGGCGGCGACTTCGACCCAGACCGGCAGGTCGACCCGCCCCTTGTCGGAATAGATGAGCACCAGCACGCCGGGTGCGTTCGGAACCTCTTCGCTGTTTTCGGGTTCCAACGCTGCAGCATCGGACCAGGCTACCGCGCCGCTGGTGTCCGTGTGTGGAAACCCCTTCGGATGTACGACAGGTGATCCAACCAGGGCCGCGACCAAATCGACGGCTGAGACCAGGCCTACCGCGCGGCCCTTGTCGTCGGTCACGACCAGCCGGTGCGCGTGATACTCGCTTAGCTTCTTGCCCGCTTCCTCGACCGTTGCGTTGAGGTCGATGGTGAGGACGGGCTCCGAGATACGGCGAATGACTTCGTTTCCACCGTCCTCCGCGATCAGATCACGAATCGTGACCACGCCGACCATCTTGCCCGCCTCATCGATAACGGGACAGCCGGATATTCCGAGCAGCATGAGGAACTCGAGCGTGTCCTGCCGTGGTGCCCGAGGTTCAACACTGAACAGCTCCGGGTTCATGATCTCGTGCACGAATTTCGCCATCGCATGGGACATACGCACGTGGGTCGCAGCGGCCAGTTCCGCATCCGAAGGTGCGGGCCATGATACCGCGCATTGCCTTCTACCCGTTGGGGCCAGCGAGGTGCCGATGGTGAGCACCCCCAGTCGGGCCTCATGGAAGCGGCTCGGCGTCGGCCGGCGTTCGGCGGGTAGCCGAGATCAGACACGACGAGCTGCTGTCGCCGATCGCGTCGAACTCGACCGAGACGTCGCCGAAGCCAGCTTCCCGGAGCCAGGCGCGGACGTCGCCTTCTGTGTAGGTCTGCCCTTCATCGTAGACGTTGAGGAACACGAGACCGAATCCGATCGCAGATGCGGGAGACAGGCGGTCGTCGCGGACAAAAGTCCCCACGATATGTATACGTCCGCCCGGTGACAGGGCGTCGTGCACATGCCTGAGCACGCTGCGGGCGTCATTGGGGGCGAGCACCTGCAGCAACGCCCGCAGGACCGCCACGTCGTATGCGCCGGGCGGCACCGCCTGCGTCAAGTCGACTGGCAAGACGGCCAGCCGATCCGAAACCGGGGACTCCCTGATGAAGTGTTGGCAAACCTCGGTCACCTCGGGCAGGTCCGCGATGGTGCAGTGGACTTGCGGCCATGCTTCAGCGATCGCGGCCGACACGCCACCCGCGCCACCTCCGGCGTCCAGGAGCCTGCGGGCGCCCGACAGATCGATGCGGCGGGCCATCGCGCGTCCTCCCCGCAGGCCGCTCGGGTATTGCCTACGGAAATAGCCCATTAGTTCGTCGTGCGAAGAGGACCAGGCACGCTTCGCGGCGGGGCGGTTCGAGCGGATGCTCTCAGCCGTGCTAAGAGCCGCGCGCCAGAAGCCGTTGTACAGGCCATGGACACCACCCATGTAGTCCGGCGAGCTGCGGACCAGATACCGGTCCGCCTCGGGGCTGTTGGTGAACACGCCTTGACGCACGGTCAACAGGCCCGCCGCGACGAGCGCGTACAACAGAGGGGACAGGCGTCCAGGCGCAACCCGCAGCGCCGCTGCAAGCGCCTCCTCATCCATCGGGCGCTCTGCCAGTGGGCTGAACAGGTCGAGCTGCATTCCTGCCAACATTGCGAAGGCAGGGTAGACCGCCTCCGCATGCTTGAGGATCGTTGTGGGTTGAATGCCTTCGTCGGTGCCCATGGCTGCCCTGGCTAGGAACAGTCAGCGATTCCCCGTCAATACCACGGGCGACCGCGCCTGTGCATGCGAGGCGCGGCGCACGGGTTGTGCCCCTGGATTGGATGGCCGGTGAAGGTGTCGAGACCATGTGTTTGCCTCGGGCGAAACCCACTGCTGACGGCGGCGTTAGGTACCGCTATGCTCCTCGGATGCCGGTGTCGCCACGTCATGTTCCATGGACGATCCTGTTGCCGCTGGTCGCCGTCGGTTGCACGAGCGCCCCACGGACGGAGCCACCGCGGCCCATGGCAAGGGGGCGCGCGGCCGTCGAGGTCATCCGGGATGACCCGTCTCGGCCGTCGACCGGGCTCTATGCTGCGCCTGAGGCGCTCAGTGATGCCCTGTCGGGCCGATGGGAATATCTGGGCACCGGACGGTGGCCCGGGATCAACCGGGCGCATGCTTGCGCATTCCGGAATGACCGCGTGCTCATGGTCAATGCGTACTGCACCATCACGGAGACGCCAGCCTTTCGGGTCGACGTCTACTCTCCCGAGCGCGGACGGGTGCGGATCTATGCCGAGGCCAACGGGCCTGTCAGCGTTCGGACACGCGCCGACTACTTCACCTTCAGGGCCGAGAGTGAACCGCGCCCCGGGCCCGACGCGTCCCTTCCAGGGGTCGCTCTGACGATGTCCTTTGAGGAGCTACGCGCCTACGATCGGGAGCGGTATGCGGCTTTCTTGCCGGTGTGTTTCGGGGGCGAGGAGCGGCATCGGCGCCAGCAGGGTTGCCTCGGTCCACTCTCCACACGCGTTGACGAGTGGGGCGCGCGCAATCGCCACTTTCTCGAGCACGCAAGCCACGACTGGTATCGGCTTGTGCAGCAGATGCGCGACATGGCCGTTCGCCACGGCAAGGAGCTCAACTAGAATCCTCGACCAACGATCTCGTTTACAAATGAGTCAAGTTTGGAGAGCTCGCCGTTCTTTGTCGGCGTTGTATCAAGGATTCTAAGTCGCACCTCCGGTGCTCCGGGCCGCGATGGGCGGCTGGCTTTGCCTCACGCAGACTCGTGGAGAGGTCGTCATCGGAACCCGCAGGATTCCATGCCTCGTTGGGCTGGGGTGGAGCCCCGCTAACGACCTTGAGTCGGCGTTTCGTGGAGGTTTGCGTCAGGTTTGGATGGCGTCACCTTGAATCGATGCGCTTGGACAGGGTCGCTGGCTGGGCGGCCTATGGGCCGAATTTGATCTCGGCTGCGGTGATGTCGTCGGCCGAAAGCGTGGTCTCGTAGCGGTCGTTGGGGTCCTCCGAAGGGCAGATCAAGCCTCCGGATGGCCACATGATGGAAGGGTACTTGTTCGTGGCGGTGACTCTCTCGGTCCCTTCGATATGCATTCCGTCGGCAGGGTGTGAAAACCCCAGCACGTGGCCGAGTTCGTGGGTGGCCGTCCTGAGCTTTTGCTCCCACGGCACCGCTTCGATGTCTTCGCCCCCGCATGGAACCTCCGGGACGCTGTAGTTCGTGTTGACGAAGATCGCGTCCCCGACGTTGCCGCCCTCCGGGAACGTGGCAAGCGCCATGGTGGTTGTGGTCGCGTTGGCGGGGACCTGGGACTCCGGAAAAGGGAAGACGTCGAATGGCCAGTACATGACCACGACGGCATTTTCCTCGCCCGTCGGCGGTGGGCCCCAGAAGAACTCCACGGGCGTCCTGAGATTCCATTCCACGGCACCGAAGAAGAACGCGAACGACCAGTCGAGACCGAGGTTGAAGGGCGCCACCCAGGCGGGGAAACCCGGGGTCGGTACTGGACTTCCCCCTAGCTGGAACCAATAGCCCTTCTCGACGGTGTGGTTGGCTGCCTGTAGCAGCGTGGACGCGTCCACTCGCATGTCCCCGGTCAGGATGAAGTCGCTACCGTCGAAGCGCGCACCGGAGGTGTCGAAGCCGTGTGACCGCACGAACTGCAGGATGGTCTCCTGCTCGTCCGGGCTCAGCGGCGTCTTTTGACCGTCATCGGATACTTCGGCGGAGCACGCGGTGATGAGGATGCAGATGATGCATAGCAGCCGTCCCTGTTGGCGCCGTCGCGTATGGTTTGCCGCTGCGAACATGTGTCGTCCTCCCGCTCGGATCTTGAAGCCAGTGTGCGCGCGAGAATACAACACGTCGTCCAATCAGAAAGTTGGAACCGCAACGGAGAGCTAGCAGAGCGGTCCTCTGGCCCCGACGGCGCCCTGAAGCAGATGGTTGGCTGTCCCTGCCCAATTGGGTGCCCACGGGTCGCACACAGATCGCACACAAACCGAAGAGCGGCTGCTAGCCCGGATCATTCACGACTTCGGCGTCGGATCGCGCAGGGATTCGGCTTCG
>JAPPOR010000288.1 GCA_028817905.1 Myxococcales bacterium | reverse complement strand
TTCCCGTGTCCCCTTCCCCGTGCTTCGTTCCCCCTCTCCCCTCCGCCCTGTCGCCACGCTGTCTCCTCTACTCTCGCTGCCGCTTTCTCTCGTTCCGAGTACCGAGAACCGAGAACCGAGAACCGAGAACCGAGAACCGAGAACCGAGAACCGCACGAGGGCATGGAGCAGCGCTCCATGCCCTCGGCTTTCGGGTTAACGCGCCCTAGACGTGAAGCTCTTGGACTCGATGGGACAAAGACCGGCGCTCGCGCGACTTGGGCGTCTCGACGTTCGCACGGTCAGGCGCGGACCCCGTGGGGGGCTCAGGTAGGGGCTGCGGCTGCAGCCCGAATCTCATGTGAGCGCGGTCCCCGTCGGGACTCGTGGTGCACCTAGTCGCCTACACGGTTGACTGCGTAGCTAATGTTCGGATAGCCGCTTTGTCCTGCGCTGTAGAGGACCTTCTTGATGACGCGATAGTCAACGTTTTTGTCTGCCTGGATGATGACGGTTCCAGCGAATGGGTCACGTGGATGGAGGATGGCCCAGTTCCGCTTGAGCGTATCCAAATCGGAGATCAACGCTTCGATGCGAGCGACCTTTGGGTCCGCAGCAAGTGTCGGGACGTCCGCGATTCGTCTTCCGTCGAGGGTGATCACCGTAGCGTCTATGGAAATGACGGGTGCGATCTCGATATCTGTTGATACAGAAGCGTCCGGGAGGACGATCGACGGATTCTGCGCCAATAGTTCACCCGAAGCACTAAACGACATGAGCAAGAACACGACGAGCGTGATCAGGAGATCGATAAATGGGACAAGGGTGACTTCGGTGTTTACGGACCTCCCGTGACCCTTGCGCTGGTTGGCAACAAACTGGAGGGGCACATTCTTCAGAAGGACAGTTCCTGGCCTGTGGATGGGCATCTTTTCACTCCTACTTCGGTTGCGCCGTACGGGGCTACAGTGCGGCCCCGTCCGAGACGGACATCTGGGAGAAGCCTTCGGCGAGAACAACGTCCATGGCGTCGATCATACTGCCATAGAGCACGCCGTCTTCTGGAGCTACGACAAGGTCCTTCCGGTTCGGTTCCATCTGATGGCGCTCCTTTAGCTTGGCTCGGAGCTCGGACTCATCGTACGCATCAGCGACCTTTGGAATCTCGACACGGTCGCCGGCGGTGCTTGAAAGGACGTAGCCAGTGCTACTGACCTGCAGCACTAGTTTAATCTTTTCTTCCGGGGGCGGTTGGTCAGGAGCGTTCTGACCGGGTTGCTGCTGATTCGCGTCAATCCGCGCAAGTTGATTCCAAACTGCCGTCACGAGCAGGAACATCACACAGCAGAGAAGAAGGTCGATCACAGGAATGAGTGCGACCTCCGTATCCACGGCTTTCTTTCCGCCGTGCCCACCACCTACACTAATTCCACCCATAGCGACCTCTCCTTCTTCGGTGACTGCCTCACCGGTTCAGCAGACGGAACCCGGCGGATCACCGTACCCCCGCTTGCCAGGCGCAACTTGCGGGAGCGGACATGTACGCGCACCACGGTCGTACACGAGTCAGCACGAGTCGTTCGTGCAATGTCCGCCGGCAGACAAGTGAGTTAATATATACCGTAGACAAACGTGTCAAGCAGAGAGCGTGCACTTCCTGGCGCTCACGATTTGGAGGGATGCATCAGCGCCTCGTGACGCACCGCAAACGAAGGTAGCCTCGCGACACGATCGGAGCGTGGGTGCGTGTTGCCGTGTTTACAGCGGACGAGTAGCCTGGCGACATGTGCGCAGCCAAGCGTCGAAACCCACCAGATGCCGGTGGAAGCAGGCGTCCCGGTAGGCCCGCGCGTCTATCCACGGAAACGGTGACAAAGGCTGCGCTAGCCTATGTGCGCGAGCACCATCTGAATGACCTTACGATGCGCGAGCTGGGCAGACTCGTGGATGCGACGCCGATGGCGCTCTACCGGCACATCGGCTCGAAGCAGGACCTGGCCCGGGAACTGACGGACATAGTGCTGGGGTCGATCACGATCCCAGAGGATGATGTCGAAGCGGTCGCCTGGCTTCGTGAACTCGCAGTCGAGACTCGGCAGGCTCTGCTGCAATACCCGGGTACCGCGGACCTTTTGTTGGATGAAGGGCCGAGCGTGCTGAACGCGCTGCGGCTCTTGGACCGTGTAATTCGCAGGTTTCAGGCGGAAGGGATGTCGGTCCAGCAAGCGACTGAGCTGCACAACACGTTCTTCTCGTGGCTCGCAGGGTTCGTTCGCCGAGAGGTGGTTTGGCAACGAAGTTCGGATGGTGCCCGGGGTGCCATGAAGCTGTTTCGTGCCCGGGCGAGCGCGCTCCCGGCAGAGGAGTTTCCCGGCCTCGCCGCGGCCATGCCCTTTCTTCGCGCCCGGGACCAGGAAACGGAGTTCCAAGCCAGCTTGACGTTCATGCTCGAGGCCGTTGCCGCACGACTGTCCGCAGTCCGGTCCGCTCGTCCGAGCAAGCGCGCTCGCAAGCGAACGAAGAGCTCGGGTAACTGACGGCATCGGACTACCCCGCGTGCACGACTTCATGCACCGCGAGGCGACACAGTCATCATGCAGGCATGCTCTCCGGGGGTCTGGACCACGTATGGATCGGGATCACGCGGCGACACAGCTGTACGGACCTCTACTTTGCAGGAAGGTCGTCCACATGGCGTCGAA
>JAPPOR010000972.1 GCA_028817905.1 Myxococcales bacterium | reverse complement strand
TGTGGAGTCGAAGGACAAGCGAGGCGGCGTCGTAGTCATGAATGATCCGGGCTAGGCCGCCAGGCCTAGCGCTTCGGGGAGCCAGGGGAACACGTGCTCGATGGTGGGGACGCGCTTGGCCACATTTCGCAAGATCTCGTCATCGGCCCCTAGCAGGGCCGTCGTGAGCCACTCTCGCAGGAGCGCTTCGGCGACCTTTTCGTCTAGGTCGAGCTCCAGTTGGGTGTCTCGATCGAGGGCAAGCTCGCAGACCAGGACGCCAATTCCCGCTTCAGGCATCTGTGGCACGAGGCTGCTGAGAATCGCATGGGCCTCTTGCAGGTGGTTTTGTCGGACCAGTGCCTGGGCAAGGTGCAGCGCGGCCTGACCCTTCGGTGGTTCACCCGCCAGTTTGCGGAAGGCGGCAACCGCCGCTGCTCCATCTCCGTAGACCATCGCGGCCTGGCCCCAGGCATTGTAGATTTCGGGACATTCGCCCTGCTCGGCGATCTGTTGTTCCCCGAAGCACCGGGCCTGTTCCGGTTCCTGGGCCCAGCGCAAGGTGAAGCCGGCTAGCAGCACTTCGGGGTCGCGGGGTCCATGGGCTAGCGCGGCGTCTGCGTGCTTGCGTGCCGATTGCTGGTCACCCGCAGCCATCGCGAGGCGACAAAGACCCATCAGCGGTCGGACCGTCGCCATCTGCAGGTCGCGGACTCCGTCGATGGATAGGCACGCCTCGAACTCGCGCTTGGCCTCGTCCGGGCGCTTTGCTTCTTCATGGCGCTGCCCGCAGAAGTAATGCAGCTCGGCGGAGGACGGGACGTTGTCCCGGTAGGTCGTCACGAATGAGAGGGCCTTTTCGCTGCTGTACAGGCCGCGAGCGATCAGGCAGAGGAAGTCGCCTGCAAAGTGCTGCCCGCTGAGGGCCTGGGGCCCCGCCTTGTCCAAAGCTTCTTGGGCCTCGCGTGCTGCCTTCTCCCAAAGGGGCAAGTCGTCCCAGTAGCGAGCTAGCTCGAGTCGCTTGTAGTGCGAGTATAGGTCGCCTGTGTCTGCGGCCAGACACCTGTCGAGAATCTTGAGGTCGCGCTCCTTCTTGCCGCGGCCCGCTGCGCGCTCGCGGACATAGCCCCGGTGCTCGATGTCGCCTGACAGGGCAATGACCTTCTGGCCCGTGCGTGCGAGGTAGGGTTGGAGCGTTGAGGTGATCTCCTCGTGAATCGGGTAGCGGTAGCGAATCTCGGAGTCGTTTCGGAACAGCCTCAGGAGAGGTGCTGTGCGGACGAGGCCGTGGGGCAAGAGGTTTCGCACGTTGACCGTGGCGGCGCCCACTTGCGCGTCTTCGACCGCATGGCGGATCTGGTCCTTGAGCTTGTCGCTCAGTAGCTCGTCTGCGTCCAACGTGAGGATGAAGCTGCCGCTGGCCGCGTCCAGTGCCGCGTTCCGGGCCGCCGCGAAATCCTCATCCCAAGGCCGCTCGATGATCTTGGCTCCCTCCTTCTTCGCGATCGCGACCGTGTCGTCCTTTGAGCCCGTGTCGACGACGATCAATTCGTCCCAAACGCCCTGCGCGTGTTCCAAACACTGCGGCAACATCTCCGCCTCGTCGCGGACGATCATGCAGAGCGACAAGCCGGCTCCTGTATTCGATTCCTCTGTCATCGGTTCCTCTCCTCACCCAGCGGCCACTTCGCATTCCGTCACTTGTGTCTCCTCTTCCAGCGCAGCGTGGACGGCGTCGAAGACGGCGCGCCATCCGGAAGGGGAGCAGCTACGATAAACCCGTACCCCGGGGTACAACCCGTTCCCGTTCTCGCCCAACATCGGGCCCTGTCCATGGGGCACAAGAGCCCAGGCTGGAACGCCCAGCGCTCCGGCCATATGAGTAGTTAGCAGGTGGTTGGTGATCACCAGATCGCATTGGGCGATCTGTTCGCCCAGGGCGATCAGCTCTTCGCCCTGGGCGTCGTCTGGGTGCACGAGCATGCAGGCGACGGCTCCGTTCGGCATGTCGAGCAGGCGTGCCGCAGCGTTTCGGTCGGCCTGGTTCATGGTGCTGTCGGGACTGACGTTGACGCCGACCCGCAGCACAACCTCGTCGGAAGGCGCAGGGGCCGAGCGAGCCGACCGTGGTAGCCGCAGCCACGGTTCGAGATGGCCCGCGAGTTGGATTTGTCCCCCGGCTTGCCCCAGGATCGCGGGCAGGCTCAGGATGTCCACCACGGTGGCGTCTCGTTTGACTTCAGCGAGCGAGCAAACCTCAACTTCGTCGGCATCGAGCCAGGCGTCCCGCAGCAAGGGCGCGAGCGCAGGCTGGACGGCCAGTCGCACGTGTTCGGCCCACTGGCTGAGGCTCGGCACCAGGCGGCAAAGCGCGATCGTGTGACCGGGCTCGCCGTCCGCGTAGGCTGTCAGCTCTCCATTGTGCGGGGGTGTCTTGCCGTCCCACAGTGTGCCGGGGGGCTCGAGCCCCGGCAGTTTGGGTCGCCAGGTGAGTTGCTTGAACGCGTCGTCAAGCTTGCCGAGGAGCATCTGCGTCTGCGCCAGCTCCACTTGGGCCAGGGCATCGTCGGGTGCCATCCTGGCCGCCTCACGATGGGCTTCCAGGGCTCGTCGAGTGTGCCCCAGGTCTCGCAGCGCGTTGCCGTATTGAAGCCAGCCCCGAACATGACTCGGATCCTGCTTGACCAGGTGCTTGAAGTACGCGTTCGCACGCGCCAGATTGCCCGCCTCCATCAGAGTCTCACCGAGCGCGAGCAGGGTTTCCGTGTTTGGGGCTTGCCGGTATGCGCCTTCCAGTGCACGAGCCGCCGCCATTGGACGCTTTGCGGAGCGGTAGGCTTTTGCCAGATCGGTCCACGCTTTCGCCCAGCGGGGCGCGGCCGACACGGACCGCTCAAGGCGATCGATCGCCGCATTCGGGTGCCCGAGGCGCAACAGGGCATTGCCCAGACAATTGAGGGCCTGCGGCACTTCGCCGCACCCTGCCAGAAGTGCCTCAAGATGGGCGACCGCGTCATAGTCCGATCCGATCTCATAGGCCAGCAAACCGAGTTCCAGTCGCCGGTCGCCGTTCCTCGGATCCGCGTTCACGGCGTCCTTCATGAACGCCAGGGCTTCGGTCTGGTTGCCGCGTCGATGGGCTACCAGTCCGAGAATGTGAAGCGCGTCAGGGCGCTGTTCGGAGTCGTCAATGACGTCGCGGCAGATCTGCTCCGCTTCCCCTAGCTTTCCCGCATGGAGGCGCGCAAGCGCCTGAGCTACGAATACCATTCTCAGTATGCCCCGTGGTTGTCCCGTCCGCGGACGTATTCGCCCGTAGGAAGACAACGGCTCGAAGGCCCTTCAGCTTTATGCCCAATCCGCTTCGGGAGACGCCACGACATCGCCGTACGGTGGTCCCCATGTCGGCACTCCACCGACGAGGGACTGCAACTTGGTCCGCCCGGTTTGGTGACGCTTCGAGCACGAGCCGCGCTCGCGTTGCCCGAACCCTATCGTCACCCCAAAGGGTGACAGCCCGATCTGGCCAGCCGACAAGGTGGAGCTGCTCGTCGGGCAGCTAGAAGATGGCAGGAAAAGGCCCGGCGGGTGGACGCCGGGTCGGGTGCGGGCGCGTTCGAGTTAGGCGCTGCCGGACGGGATGATGAGAGGCAGTGAGAGACCCAGCTCGCGGATCGTCTCGAGTTTGGATGCATCCGCGAGTAGGGCGCGCAGCACTAGGTCGGCAACCGTTCTGGGGATTTTTCCAGCATCTCCCTCGTCGGTCTGAGGCTGCCAGGTGAGCACCCCGTTGATCATGCCTTGCAGTGCGTGGGCGGCGAGCTCCACGTCTTCGCAGGCGAGGTCGCCCTCCTGGACCCCGCGCGAGACAAGTGTGCGGGTGAAGTCCTGCAGCTGTCGGTTCGCGTTCCAAAAGTCGGGGAAGTTCGGAGGCTGAACCTCGGGCAGGAACATGATGGCCGCCACCGGATCGGGTGCTTCACAGATCGACAACACATCCTGGTGCACGAGCCGATAGAGCTTTGCGGCGGCCGGCGCGGGCAGAGCCTGCAGTGCCGCTGTCACCTTCAACCCCTGCTTCCCCATGCGTTCCAGCAGGGCCTCGAGGATGCGTTCCTTGCGCGGGTAGTAGTGAAACAGTGACGGCTGGCGAAGGCCTGCGCCTTCGGCGATTTCGCGCGTGGAAGTCCCGGCAAACCCCTTTTGCGCGAATAGACGACCCGCTACAGAAAGGATTTCCTCTTCCGGCGGATGCTCGACTGGCCGCGGGTTTGCGCGCGGTCTGCCAACGCGGCCGCGTACGCTTTTCTTATCTCGCGAAGTGGCGTCGTCCATTGTTATTCCGCTTTAGCATTGGGCGCGTACGTGCAGCAACACGAACGGATGTACACGACACAAAGTATGTGAACGAAAAGTTACAAACCCGCACGAACCATGTGGGCAAACCGACGCAACAGGCGCGCTCCATCCGCCGTGTCGATCGCGCCGTCGAAAAGCGCGCGCGGGTCCAACCCCTCTTCTGCGATGACGTCCCATCGGGCTTCGACATAACCGCGAACGATCTCAGCGTCGAATTCTGGATGAAACTGCACCGCCCACACCCGATCCCCTATCGCGAATGCGTGATGTGGGTCACGCGCACTAGTCCCTAAAATGCGCGCGTCCGGTGGGAGCTTGAGTACTGACTGCACATGCGAGGCTGGGACGTGCAGCGTTTCAGGGAAATGTCGAAATAAGGGATCACCCATACCGGCCTGGGTGAGTGTCACATCTATAGTGCCGATCTGGCGCCCGTTCGGGTTATCCCCGATCTCGCCGCCCATTGCATGTGCGATCAACTGATGGCCGTAGCAGACACCGAGTAGGGGGGTTCCACCCGCAATCACACCTCGGAGCCATGCGGCCGTGGCTTCGCTCCACGGTGCGTGGTCTGTGATCATTGAGGCCGATCCGGTGACCACAATAGCATCCACCTTGTAGGATTCCGGTAATTGCGTGCCTTGGTAGACCGCTAGGACCTCCATGGCCGATTGGGGCAGGTCCATACCTGCCGCGAACCACGCCTCAAAGTCGCCCCGGCGTTCGCGCACGTGGGGCACGGTCGTACCTGTTTTGACTAGAAGCACCCGCATCGAAATCGATCCGTTCTTACCCCAAGTCGAGTTTCGCGGCCAAGTGCCTCTGGATCCGCGCCCGACGGTCGGCTTTCCTAGTCGCATGACGGGCTTCGTGACAGCCGCTGCGTGTACAAACCATCCCGCCCGCGAGGCGGTCGGCATCTGTGTCCGTTGCCGCACGCGTGTCTGCTCTGAGTGCACGACCAAGGTGGAGGGAATCAACTACTGCGTTGCGTGCCTTGCGGAGCTGGCAGCCGCTGGCCAAGACGGGCACGGCGCCAGCGGCGGGCGTCGTGCGGGGAGAGGCGTTCTATCGGCGGGGTTTCATCTCGCTCTCTTGATGTCGCTGCTCTATGTGTTGCTGGAGGTCATGCTCCCGGGGGCTTCCCGCTGATGGAGCCCCGAGACGGATCATCGGCAGGGGGGGCCTCAGATGGCATGGCGTTGCGACCTGCAAACCCTCTCGAGTGGCTCGACCGTGCCGCCTCTATGCTGCGCGCGGCGGACGCGCGCCAGCTCGTTCGCGCATGGACCGGCGGCGCACCCCTCGCGTGGATGATCCTGCTTATCTACTACATGGAGTCTATCGAGGGGGTGCGCGAGCTGCGTCCCGCGTTCGCAGTAGGGCTCGCATGTGCGCTTGTGTTCCGCGGGCTGCGCCTGGGCGCCGTCAGTCGCGGCTTCGTCGAGCTCCTGCGTCCCGAACTCGTAGCCGATGATGGGACATCGCGCTGGGCCTGGCGCGTGGCGAGTGTGAGCCTCCAGGGGTCGGGCCTGGTCTTTTGGGGCTGCTTGGCTTGGATCGCAGCTCGCATTTCGCCCTATGCGCTGGCGGTGCTGATCCCGGTCTTCGCCATTCGAGGAGCGGTCGCGCCCGCATGGTCGGCCCGCGTGGGTTGCACGCGGGAGCAGGGCTGGCGGGCGTTCGGGCAGGCGCTCGACGATGCGCGCGGAATTCGGGCGGAGATGTACACCCTCGAGCTGTTGACGCTGTTCGGCCTGGCGGGGCTCTTGGTCAACCTGGCGGGTCTGATCAGCCTCGCGTTGGCCATCGCGCACTCCATGTTTGGCCTGGAGGTGGCGCTCTTGTCGGCGTTCATGGACCCGGATAACCCGTTGCTGTTGCTCTTGCTGCTGGCGCTCACCTGCATGCTGCTCGAGCCCCTGCGCGCGGCTCTTTCGGCGCTGGCTTTCGTCGATGCCCGAACGCGCCGCGACGGGGCTGACCTCGAGGCGGCGGTGGATGCAGCGATCGCACCTGCGGCGCCACCCCACTATCTGATGGTTGTGCTGCCGCCCCTGCTCCTCGGGGTGCTCTACTCCCTTACGCCAGCTGCGGCGGCTGCCGATCAGCATCGCGAGCTCGCGGGGGGCGTCGAGGCCACCGGGCAGCCCGCGCATGTGGGTGGAGATGAGGGGGGCATCGTTGCCGATCGGTCGCGTCGTGGTCCGGTCCGGGAGCCCATGGATGAGACTGTGCGGGACGATGTCCGGCGCATTCTCGCCGCACCGGCCTTTCGCGAGTTTGCCGACGACAGGGAGCGGCCCTTTGCACGCTTCCTTGGCGAGCAGCTCCGACGCTTGAGTGAGTGGCTAGCGAGCCTGGGCGAGGGCACCGAGATGGACGCGGACCCTACGCTGGTCGAGCTGCCCGCGCCGCCCATATGGCTGCTCGTGACCCTTTCGGTTGCGCTGCTGGCCGTTACCACGTGGCTACTGCGGAAGCCGACGGTCGCGCGCCAGGTGAGCGAGGTGCCCACGGTGGGGATGCCGAGCGTACCCACGAAGCGAATGGACGACGCCGAGGCGCTATCTGCCCGTGGTGAGCATCGGCTTGCGTTGCGCGCATTGTACCTCGCGACGCTGGCGCGTCTGGATGCGGCCCGGCTGATCGAATACGACCCATCTGCGACCAATTGGCAGTACCTCCGGCAGTTACCGAAGGGGGAGGTCCGTGAGGTGTTTCGCGAGTTCACGCTTGCGTTCGACCGCAAGTGGTACGGACGCGAGGTGGCGCGTGCCGAGGACTACCGGCGCTGTCGGGCTTTCGCCGACGAAGTGGCTGCGCGCCTGCGGGGTCCCGTCGATCCGGGAGGGCTGACGCTGCCCGTCGGAGCAGCGGGCCGATGAGGTGGCTGCTCGGCGCTGCGGCGTTGGTGCTTGGAGTCGGGCTGCTGGGGCTTTCCTTGATGCGTGCCACGGAGCGTGGTCGCTTCGCGTCCGCCTACTCGACCTATGGAGCCGGCCCCGAGGGCGGCCGCGGCGTGTTCATGCTGGCCGACGCGCTCGGGGCTGCACCCCGGCGCTGGGTGCAAGACCTGGCGGGCTTGCCGGCCCGCGGCCTGCTGGTGGCCCTGGGCGGCTGCGACGCGGCCCAGGCCCGGCCGCTTTCGCGCTACGAGCAGGCTGAGCTGTCCCGCTGGGTCGCCCACGGGGGCCACCTGCTTGTGGCAGGCGCTCGCCAGTATCTGCCGGAGACGTTCGGCGTTTCCTTCGCCCCCGAGGACGACTGCGTCGATGCCGTGTCGGATTGGTTCCAAACCGAAGATGGGGGTGATCCAGGGCACCGCGGCACCCGGGTCGACGATGCAGGCACCCGGGTCGCGGGTGATCGACGCGATCCGGCCGACGCGGGCCTTGGGGCGGAACAGGGAGGCGAGGGTTCGGTGGGGGCAGTGGTCGCGGAATCCGGCTTCGGCACAGGGGGCGCGGCGCCTGCTTCATCTGACGACCAGGAGGCTAAAGGCGCGGAGTCGGAGCCGGGCGTGTCCTGGGTGTTGGCGTCGCCAGCGCCGTCCGGGCCGCTCGCTGGGCTCGAGGAGCTGGTCCTGGCCCATCCTGGTGATCTCGTTCTCGAGGCTGGCCTGGAACACGACGTGCTCGCGAGCGTTGCCGAGGGGCCCGACGCGTTCGACGCGCTGGACGCACTCCCGTCGCCGGTCACGGGACCGGTCGCGGTGCGCGTGCCGCACGGGCGCGGCTCCTTGACCGTGCTTGCATCGGCCAGCCTGTTCCAGAATCGGTACCTGGAGCATTCCGACGGTGGCGTTGTGTTCGCGCGCCTGTTTCGGAGCATCGCTCCCGAAGGGCCCGTGTTGTTCGACGAGTACCATTTGGGTGTCGGCCAGCGCCGTTCTGCGATGAGGTATCTACGCGAGCGCGGGGCGCTGCCGGTCGTGGCGCAGATCCTACTGGTAGCCCTCGTGCTGTTGTTGCGGGCCGGGGTGCCGTTTGGTGCGCGCTTGCGCCCCGTTCCGACGCCACCACCAGGCACTTCGTCCTTCGTGTCCGCGCTAGGTAGCCTGTTCGCGCGTACGCGCGACCGCCCCGCCGCGGCTGCGATCCTGGCCCAGGCTGCGCGGCGGCGCATAGCAGACCACTATCACCTTGGCGCCACCTCGGCGACTGGGTTAATGCGGCAGCTCTCCCACGGGGGGCATCACCAGGCGGTCGAGGCCGTGCAGGAGATCGAGGGCATCGAGCGGGCGGTCTCAGAGCCCGGCTCGTTGCAGCGGGCTTGTCTCGACATCGATGCTGCGGTCAAGCGGGCCTGTCGTTGAGATGCGCTTCAGTCTGGGGGCAAGGTCGTGTAGTAAGCGGTCATGCGAGTCCTGCTGGTCGAAGGGTGGTGCAACGATCTCCGTGCCCTTCAGGCATGGCCGCGCCTGGCTCCGACCGTGGACCGGGAGGGCATCGCGGGCCATCGGGAGGAGTTGCGCATGGACAAGCTTCGCCGCCGATTAACCAATGGTGTGCCATCCACGCGGCTCGCGCGCGCGGCGGAGCTGGGGTAGGAACGGGCTCGCGTGTCGGTACAACCCGCCAGGCTGTCGCGTCTAGCTGAACTGCACGAGTCCCTGCTTGCGCAGGTGGGCGAGGTGGTGGTTGGGCAACGGGAGGCGCTGGAAGCACTGGCGATCGCACTGTTTGCTCAAGGGCATGCCTTGATCGAGGGCGTTCCGGGCACGGCCAAGACCTTGATGGTTCGCAGTGTGGCTGCGTGTCTGGGGCTGGAGTTCGGGCGCATCCAGTTCACACCTGACCTGATGCCCAGCGATATTATCGGGACCCACGTATTCGATCTAAAGGGGGGAACGTTCCGGCTTTCCAAGGGACCGATCTTCACGCAGCTCCTGTTGGCTGACGAGATCAATCGAGCGCCCGCCAAGACCCAGAGCGCGTTGCTCGAGGCGATGCAGGAGCGCCAGGTCTCCATCGACGGCGAACCCCACGCATTGGGTGAGTACTTCACCGTGTTCGCTACCCAAAACCCGGTGGAGCAGGAAGGTACGTATCCACTGCCGGAGGCCCAACTCGATCGTTTCCTGCTCAAGATCAAGGTCGACTATCCGACCGCGGAGGAGGAAGATCGAATCCTGGCTCTGGTGTTGGCTGACGCAGGGGCTGCGGATCGTGCCCTTTCTCGGCTCGAACAGGTCGTTTCCCGCGAGCAACTCGGTGAGGCGAGGGCCATCGCGGCGGACGTGGTCGTCGATGACCGGGTGCGTCGCTACGTGCGCGACCTCATGCGCGCGACCCGTAGTTCGCCCATGGTCCTGTTGGGGGCTGGGCCCCGCGCGGGGGTGCACCTGATGGTCGCGGCTCGCTGGGCTGCGCTTCTGTCGGGCCGAGGCTTCGTGACCCCCGACGACGTTCAGCGCATGCTCCACGCAGTCGTCTGCCACCGCCTGGTCCTGTCGCCGGATGTCGAGCTCGATGGGGTGTCGGCCGAGGAGGTGGTCGATCGCATCGGCGCCACAGTGGAGGTCCCAAGATGAGCCGGCGGCTGCCTTCGCCGGGCAAGCGGCACGGCAGTCGGCTCGTCGGCCCACACGGCCAAGGCACCTGCGGCCATGTCGCGGGTCCCGGCGCTCCCTTCGGTCGGGGACGAGAGCGCAGGTGGAGGCGCCGGCCGGGCGTGCGCCAGTGACCGTGCCGGCGAGCGGCGGTTCGCGGGTGTTTCCGAGCCCCTGGCTGGCGCCGCTCGTCGCGCTGGTTCTGCCGTTGCACGTGCTGTTTGGAAGCTACGCCTGGTCGTGGCTCGCGCTGCTCTTTCTGGCGTGGATGGTTGAGCGTCGGACCCTGCTCGCCGCGCGGCCCGGCTGTGCGCGCAGCCTGCCCGCACGTCTTTCCCTCGGCGAACCGGAGTCGGTCGCCATCACCCTCGACAACGCAGCCGCGTTTCCCGTCTGGCTGCGGGTTCGCGACGACCTGCCGCCCGCGCTCTCGGCGGACAAGCAGGAGCTTTCGGCAGCGGTGCCGGCGGGCGGGCGCGCGCGCGTCACCTACGAGATCCGGCCCGGGCGCCGCGGGCGCCATCGGTTTGGAGAGCTGCATGTGACCCTGCGACGCCGGTTTGGGCTGTGTGAGGGTCTGTTCACGTATCCGTTTGTGGACGACGTGCATGTCTATCCCAATACGCGGACCAATCGCCGCTATTCGCTAGCAGTTCAACTGGGTCATCTGCGGTCGTTGGGGATCTACTCGCAGCGTCGTCCAGGTGCGGGGGGCGAGTTCGAACACCTGCGGGAATACGTCACGGGCGACCCGTACCGCGACATCGATTGGAAGGCCACCGCCAAGCGCCTGCGCCCTGTGTTGCGCGTACACGGGGAGGAGCGCAGCCAGACCGTGCTTGTGGCGGTTGACGTGGGGCGCATGATGGCCACCGCCCTGACCGATCTCACCAAGCTCGATCACGCGCTGCAGGCCAGCTTGCTGCTCACGCATGTGGCCCTACGCGCCGGTGATCGGGTGGGGCTCGTCCTGTTTGCCGACGACGTCCGGGCCTACGTTCCGCCCATGCGCGGCCCGAGCCAGTACCGTCGGGTGCTGGCCGCGCTTCACGACGTGGAGGCCAGTCCGACGTACGTCGATTTTCGACGCTTTTCCGAGTTCGTACTGGGCCGCATGAGCCGTCGCTGCCTGATCGTGATCTTTAGCGACCTGTTGGATGAATCCCAGGCCGGCCCGATCGGCCGGGAGGTGGGCCGCCTTCGCAGGCGGCACCTGCCGGTGTGCGTGACCATGGAAGACCCGGTACCCAGGGAGCTCTCGCGGGTCGCCCCGGGCAGCGAGAAAGAGGCGTTTGCGCGGGCGGCTGCGGCCGATTTGTTGGTCGAACGGGAGGCGATCAAGGTCCGGCTGGGCAAGGCTGGCATCGGCCTGCTAGAAGCGCCTGCAGGTGAGCTTGCGATCGCGAGCGTGAACCGCTACTTGGACATCAAACGGCGCCGGGCGCTGTGACGAGGGAAATGATGGCAGACGTGGTCCGATACGAGAAGCAGGATGGGGTGTTCCTCATCATCGTCGACAACCCTCCCGTCAATGCGCTGGCGCAAGCGGTGCGGCAGGGAATCAAGCAGGGGGTCGAGCAGGCCAACGCGGACCCGGAGGTCAAGGCGATCGTGGTCACCTGCGAAGGCCGGACGTTCATTGCGGGGGCCGACATCAAGGAGTTCGGCAAGCCCCACCAGCCCCCACCTTTGCCCGAGGTCATCGCAGCGCTCGAGCAGACCGACAAGCCCACGGTGGCGGCCCTCTTTGGGACCGCGCTGGGCGGTGGTCTCGAGGTTGCCCTCGGGTGCCACTTCAGGGTGGCCAAGGCGGACGCAAAGCTGGGGTTGCCGGAGGTCAAGCTCGGGATTCTGCCCGGCGCGGGAGGGACCCAGCGTCTGCCGCGTGTGATCGGTGTCGAGGCGAGCTTGGACATGATCGTTGGAGGCGATCCGATCGGGGCCAAACAGGCCCTCTCGGCTGGTCTGGTGGACGAACTTGTGGAGGGCGATGTGCGGGCCGGCGCCGTGGCCTATGCCAAGCGGGTCGTCGCTGAGCAGCGGCCCCTTCGAAAGCTGAGTGAGGCGTCGGTGCCTGGCAACACCGATGCGGTGGTTTTCGATGCCTACGCGGATAAGATCCGCAAGAAGAAGCGTGGCTTCGAAGCCCCCTTCGCCTGCATCGATGCGGTGCGCGCGGCTGTGGAGCTTCCCTACGCGCAGGGCCTGGCCAAGGAGCGGGAGATCTTCCAGGGGCTGGTGTCATCGACCCAGTCGGGAGCCCAACGCCACGTGTTCTTCGCCGAACGCGAAGTGGCCAAGATTCCCGACGTGCCCAAGAGCACCGAGACGTTGCCCGTGAAGAAGGTGGCGGTGCTCGGTGCCGGCACCATGGGTGCGGGTATCGCCATGTGCTTCGCCAGTGCGGGGATGGGCGTCAAGCTGCTCGATCGCGAACAGGGTTTTGTCGACAAGGGCCTTGCCACGATCGAGAAGAACTACGCGTCGTCGGTCAAGCGAGGCAAGCTGAGCGAGGCCGACAAGGATGCGTGTGTGGCCCGGATTACGGGCACGACCTCCTACGACGACCTCGCCGACGTAGACCTCGTGGTGGAGGCGGTCTTCGAGGAAATGGGCATCAAGAAGGAGGTCTTCGCCAAGTTGGACCAGGTCTGCTCGCCCAAGGCGATCTTGGCGACCAATACGTCGACCCTAGATGTCAACGAGATCGCCAGCGCAACGTCCCGTCCAGAGATGGTCATCGGTCTGCACTTCTTCAGCCCGGCCCACCTGATGAAGCTCCTCGAGATCGTGCGCGGAGACAAGACCAGTAAGTCCGTGATTGCGACCTCGATGAAGCTCGCCAAGCAGCTTAGCAAGATCGGCGTCCTTGTCGGCGTTTGTCACGGTTTCGTGGGCAACCGCATTCTGTACCCCTACCGGCGTGAGGCCTCGTTTCTGGTCGAGGAGGGTGCGACGCCCCAGCAGGTCGATCGCGTGATCACGGACTTCGGACTTCCGATGGGGCCGTTTGCCATGGGCGACCTGGCGGGTCTCGACGTGGGCTGGCGTGTGCGACAGGCCCAGGGCAAGCCAACGGACGAACGCTACTCGGGTACGCTTGCCGATCGCCTGTGCGAGATGGGACGCTTTGGGCAGAAGACCGGCCGCGGCTACTACATCTACGAAGAGGGGAGTCGGGTACCCAAGCCCGATCCCGAGGTGGCCGACATGATCGAGGCGATCAGCAAGGAGTTGGGCATCGAGCGGCGTGAGATCAGCGACGAGGAGATCCTCGAGCGCTGCATCTATCCGATGATCAACGAGGGCGCCAAGATCCTCGACGAGGGCATCGCATTGCGCGCCAGCGACATCGACGTCGTGTGGATCAACGGCTACGGGTTCCCCATCTACCGCGGGGGTCCGATGTTCTATGGCGAGACCGTGGGCCTGGACCAGGTGTACGCCAAGGTCTGCGAGTTCCGGGATCAGCAAGGCAAGCAGTGGGAGCCATCCCCGTTGCTTGCCCGCCTCGCCAAACCGGGCGCCAAGTTCGATCAGGGCTAGTTGCGACTTGATCACGTCCGACGCGCGCCTCGCTTGTTCCCGGTTTCCGCAGCATCCGCGGCCTCTTCGAAAGGGATCCACCCTTCCTTCATCGGCCGCGGACCCTGTGAAAACCGGGCCCTACGCGATCCATCACGACGATAGTGACCAAGTCGTACTGGCTAGCCGCGGGTCACGTGGGGTCGGCGCGTCGGTATTCGTTGAACACGACGCCCGAATCGAACACGCGACTATGGATCAGGCGAAAGGCCTCCGCCGTGCCCGCCCCGGATGCAAGCATCGGGACGCCGCCATGCAGTAGCAGCGGGTTTACTTTCAGAAACAGCCGGTCCACCTCCCCCCACAGGCTTGCGGCGAGTTGTCCGCCGCCGCATAGCCATATGTCCTTGCCGGGCTCCGACTTCAAGCGCCGGACGAGCGACTCGGGGGCTTCTGGCGTGACGGCAATTTCGGCGCTGGGGCTCGCGTGCTGGCGTGAACACACGAATTGTCGCAGATGAGGGTAGGGGCTCGCCAGGCCAGCATCCAGTCCGAGCTTGTAGGTGTTGTAGCCCATCACGACGGTATCGAAGTGCTCGCACTTGGGCACAACCCCGACCGCCTTGAGAAAGGGCTCCGGGAGGGTTTCTGGGTAGTCGCGAAGCAACCCATCGATGTGGTCACCCACTTGCGCAAAGGCGTCGACGGCCCCGCCAGGACCAGCGATGTACCCATCTAGGGATACCGCGACGAAATACACGAGTTCACGCACGGGGACCTCCATTCACTACAGCTGTTGTGGTTTGATCGTATACGACAGGTGTAGTGGTTACGCAAGGGATTCGGATTCGTGAATGAATCCGCGCTAACCCGCATCCGCGGAGCCGAGCAGTTGTGCGAGGGCGCGTGATTCGGTGATGGATGCGGGCTGACTTGGGCCCACCTGCGCAATGAACAACGCCGGCAGGAGCTTGCCTGCGGGGATCGCGGTACTTGCGGAGAAGGGCGGGCGGAGGG
>JAPPOR010000819.1:3867-14524 GCA_028817905.1 Myxococcales bacterium | reverse complement strand
ATTTGGTGATGGATGCGGGCTAGGGAGCGCAGACCGCCTGCGCCTCCCTGACACACGATGTACTGCGAGCAACACAATCAGCGTAATCCTGGGCGAGCTGTTGGCAAGCCTCCTCGAGCACTTGTTCGCTGGAGCGCATGAAGCAGCACGCAAAGGCTCGCCAAGCGTCGCCGCACCCAGCGCCTCGATCTGCCAACGAAGCACATGCCCCCGCCACCAGATCCACGCAGAGCTCGTAGCGGTCGAGGTCGTCACATGCCCTGGCAGGCCCGGGTGCACATTCGTCCGGACCCGCCGGACAGGTAGCTAGGCAGCGTCGTCGCCGCCTATCGCTATAGGGAGGCGGGTCCAGCACTCCGTCCCCGTCTTCATCCCAGGTCTGCGGCGCTGGGGGGTCGCATTCGCTTGGCTCCGGGTCCTCGGTGAGCAAAACGGCGCCGGCATCGTCGTCGCGCCCGGCACCCTTCGTCGAGCTCGACGGGTGAGTGCACTGATCGCACCGGACCGAGTCATCGTCCCAAGCCAGTACTCGCCGTCCCGTCAGGACCGGATTGCCCGTATTCGTAACCCCAATCGGGCCAGAACCTTGTAGCCCATCGACTCCTTGCGAATCGCGCGTAGGGCCCTTGGGAACATCCTCGCACCCAACCAGAGCCCACAACGGTGCGGCCCACAAGCAAGCCGCACGAGCCCACCGAAGGATACGCTGCACGATGATGCGAGTTGCACTCACGGTCAGTACCAGCTCACGCTGTGTTGGCGCGGGTCACGCTCGGTCTCGAGCGCACTCGGCTCACGGCGAACACCCGAGGACTGTACGAGAACGGACGGGCGGGCACCACCCTTCCATTCTGGTGTGCTCCGGGAGGCTGCAAAACGTGCCCCTTTGGACGCGTTCTGGGCCAGGTTGGAAGTAGCCTGGCCACGTCGATGGGAAGCCTAAGTGCTCTTCGCTGGCAGCAGGGCGCGCTACTGCAGGTCGAGCACGAACCCGACCGGTACGAGGCAGTCGCCGCCGGCAGAGTTGTACTCGACGCGCGAGACCTGCTCGCGTATCTCCACAACGTGCGTGTGCGTGTCCCAGAGCTGAGGAAGTGGCCATCCATCGCTACCGTCCCAATCGCTTGCTGCGACGGCTGGGCCCGCCACCTGACTCGCATTGACGAGCGTGATCTCGTTCGACGCCAACGGGTCATTGTCGTGCCCCGCCCCGCGCTGGCCGTCCGCACCAAACGCAGTGAAGAGGGCCCGACCGATCCCGGGGCTCGGCAGCATGTAAATTGCGCTACCGTAGAACATGTTGTCGCCCGGCGGGGCGAACAGATAGAGCTGGCCGTGCGTAGCGCGATTCCGGTAGACCACTACGAGGGTCGCACCCTCCAGCAGTACGTCCGAAAGAAGCTGTGGAGCCCAGGGATTCTGGCCGAGCGTTGATGTCTTCCCGTCAAAGACCACCACCACTTCGTAGTCCTGGTTAGGGCCTCCCGCCTGGGTCGTGAAAGCCGTCACGTCTGCCACGAACGAGTGGTTGCCGGCCTTGCCCCAGCACGGGTCGGTATTGTCGGCGGTCTTGCTGCCGACGACGAGATTTCCGTCGAAGAGCACGCTCGCAACTCCCGGAGCCTCCCGAACACCGTCACTATAGTTCCAGAACAAGTAGGAGCGGATCACCTGACTGCCCGGTGGAACCCCGCGCGAGTGAATGAAGCCGCGAGTGCGGTCCCGGAGCGCTACCCCATTGGCGACGTGCTCTGCCCGGTCCGCTCGAAAGATGGGCTCCTGCGGACCCTCGAATTCGATGTCTCTTCGGCTCGCAAGCACCCTTGCTTGCACCGGGAACGCTTGTGCATCGAACAGACCCATCGGGCCCTCGTGTACGCTTGCGCCGCGTTCCTCCGGCCCTTGAGCTAAGACGGGGTGCGAGAGGGCCAATCCGAGGGCAAACCCAAGCGTCCCCGTTGTGCGAAACAGCCTATGTCCGGCGGCAGTTCTTGTCGTCATATCGGTTTCCTCCAGCCAGGTACAAGAAAGGGATGGCGACCTCGTTTCGATCCAGGTCGGTTGGCAGTGCTGTTCGAGTACTCTTGTCCTGACACTGGCGGCGACGTTCGACCACGATCCCAGACGGTTTTCTGTGACCTGCGGGAACACACCGGAGGAGCACGAGACGTGCGGCCACTACCACGTTCTTGGGAAGCGACGGGCGTTTGCGGAATGCTGGGCACCACGGGGACCGATCTTGATGGGCCTCCAGAGATTGTGTAGTCCCCAAGAACACGGAACCGCTCTCCAGGCAGGGTCCTATGAATACATCTCAAGCGGAGCTCCCCCACGTATTCGACTACTTGAACTATCGCGAATACTTGAAGCAGTTCTACGCGGCGAAGAAGGCTCAAGGCCGCGGCTTCTCCTTCCGCCTGTTCGCCAAGCGCGCGGGCGTCAGCGCGTCCAACCATCTCAAACGCGTCATGGACGGCAGTCGCAACCTTCCGGACGCGACCGCGCGCCGCTACGCGAACGCACTGGGGCTTGCGGGTGACGAAGCGGAGTATTTCTGTGAGTTGGTCCGATTCAATCAAGCCGACGAGACCGACCACCGCCAGCGATTGTACGGACGCCTCACCGGCTTTCGGGGCTATCGAAAGGCGCACCGTCTCGAGTTGGCGCACGCGGCATACTACGCGAACTGGTACGTGCCCGCGATCCGAGAGCTGGCGGTTCGGGAAGACTTTCGCGCGGATCCCACCTGGCTCGCGAAACAACTGGTCCCCCCCATCACACCACTCGAAGCGAAGCAAGCACTCGCAACCCTATTTGAGCTAGGCCTCTTGGTCCGCGACGCGCAAGGCAGCGTTTCCCAAGGCGAGCCCGTCGCGGCGACGCCGCCCGAGACCGCTGGCCTGCACGTGGCGAACTACCATGCTGCCATGGGCGAGCTGGCGATTCGCTCGCTGCGCGAGCAGCCCAGCGACGCACGAGATCTGTCATCGCTCACGATGTGCATCGCAGCCGGCGATATGGAGATGCTCAAACGTCGAATCCAGCGTTTCCGCGAGGAGCTTGTGACCTACGCGACACAGGTCCAAGACGGCGATCAGGTCGTGCAGCTGAACTTCCAGTTGTTCCCCCTAACCTGCCACAGGTCCGAGGAGTCGAGGGAATAGCGTCCGCCAACGTGCGTTCCACCTGGCACGCTGCTTCGCGGCGGATCGCTTGCCCTTGACTCCGCAGCGCTCCTTCCTGCCCCGTAGGCCATCAAGCGTCTAGACGCGCTCGATCGCCATGGCGATGCCCATGCCGGTACCGATGCAGAGGGAGCCGACGCCTCGCTGGAGGCCGCGGTCGCGCAGGGCATAGATCAGGGTTGCCAGGATGCGGGCGCCCGATGCACCGACCGGGTGACCGAGAGCGATCGCACCGCCGTGAACATTGACCAACTCGCGCTTGACGCCCGGCAGCTCCACGAGCACACCCAGGGACTGGGCAGCGAACGCCTCGTTCAGCTCCCAGAGGTCCACACCGTCGTAGCTCCAGCCGATCTTCTCCATCAACTTGGGGATCGCGCGCACCGGTCCCAGACCCATATGACTGGGCTCGAGACCCGCCGAAGACCACCCCACGATGCGCGCCAGGGGCGAAAGCCCGTGAGCCTTGACGTACTCACCGCTGGCCAGCACGAGCCCGGCGCTGCCATCGTTGATGTTGGAGGCGTTGCCAGCCGTCACGGTGCCATCCTTCTTGAATGCGGCGCGCAACTTGGAAAGCGACGCTAGCGGCGTATCGCGCACGTCCTCGTCGCGATCAAAGGTAAGGGCCGGGCCGCGGCGCTGTGGAATCTCGAGCGGGAAGATCTCCTGGTCAAACTTCCGTGCCGCCTGGGCGGCGACCGCCTTCGCGTAGCTCTCAGCCGCGAACGCGTCCTGGTCGGCGCGCGAAAGACCGTGCCGCTCGGCGACGTTCTCGGCCGTCATGCCCATGTGCTGGTTCGTGATCGGGCAGGTGAGCCCATTGACGAGCAGGTCACGAAGCTCGCCGTGGCCGAGTCGATAGCCAGTGCGCGCTCGGTCCAGCGCGTAGGGAACGCGATTCATGCTCTCCATGCCACCGGCGACGATCACCTTGGCATCCCCGACCAGAATCGCTTGGGCGCCCAGAGCAGCCGCCTTCATTCCCGAACCGCACGCCTTGTTAACGGTGAAAGCCGGGATGGCTTCAGGTACCCCCGCCTCCAGGGCGGACACGCGGGCTGGACACACGTCGTTGCCCGCCTGAATCACACATCCGAGGATCACCTCTGCCACCTCGGAAGCGGGCACCCCGGCACGCTGCAGAGCCTCGGCCACCGCCTTGGCCCCCAGGGTGGCGAGGGGTACGTCTTTGGTTGCCCCGCCGAAGCCGCCGATGGCGGTCCTGCAGGCACTCACGATGAACACGTCGGTCAAGGAAACTCTCCTCCAGCGATGGGCCCGCTCGGACAGAACGCTCCAGCCTGCGGGCACAACTGTTATGCCTAGCGTTGGTAGGACGAAAACCGAAGCGGGGTCAAGGCAGACAGCGCTCGGAAACCGGACCACGCGCCCCCGTCGCACATGCTGCGGAGCACCGCGAAGGCGCATTTGATACACGACGCATGAGCCGTCCTGATCCGCTCAAAGGTCCACACTCCCTGTAACAAGCGGGGAAGCCCACCACCCTCCATGTGAAAAAACACCAGTCGGCGAACAGAACTGCCCGGCTCGTCCGACTTCAACGAGGCACCCTGACGAGGGGAACACGATGGACTGCCACCAAGAGAGCGTGAGGGAAGGATCGAGCGCCTGACACGGGCAACATCCCCGCGTCTTCGCCCTGCCTTCCCTTGTCTACCCCACGAATCACAAAACGTGCGAGAGCCCTGATGCTAGACCAACGTGGACAACTCGTTTCCGGCAATATTGTCGTTAACGTAGTGGAAGGTACCGTTTTCGCTCACGGTGAGGAGGTTCCTCTGCAACCGAAGCAGTTACAGCTTCTGATCTACCTCGTGTGGAATAGAGGCAGGCCCATCAAGCGAGCGGAACTCCAACGAAGAGTATTCCGGACGACCCAGCAGCACGACAGTTCGAGTGTTCGCAGACAGATCCTGGAACTGCGTCGGCGGCTGGGCTGTGCAGGAGAGCGCATCGAGACGACGCCGGAAGGCTACATCCTTCAAAACGACGAGTTCGCCGGTACGTCCATCGACCGTGGGCGTCCGCCATCGGCTGGTCGGCACGCTTCGGGCGGACCGGATGACGACAAGGGGCGGTAGGCCCTCGAGTTCTATCGGTGGGTGGCGCACTCGCCGAATTTCTTTACAAGCGACCCGAGAGAGTGCGCGCACGTGCCAAGCTCCGCTTGCTCATCTAGCCATGCCTGCACGTCCATTGGCCCTGTCTGCAGCCTTTGTTCGACCGCGGCCACCAAGTTCATCAGATTCAACGAGTCGATCCCTGCATCCGGGAGCACCGTACTCGGCGAAAGCGGCTGCTTGCAGCCCGCTTCGCCTACGATATGCAGAATCTCGTCGCAGATAACTCGAAGGATCTCTTGTTCTGTGTAGACCACTTTTGGGTGCCTCCGTCCATCCCTAAGTCCTAGGGCCTTCTTTCCAAGTAGAGAATCGCCGTCGCTTCGCCCTCACCATCGGGTAGACGCAGTACGTGCAACGCCTCGTCGGGACGGGAGGCGAGCTGCCACAACCGTCTCGCTTCTTCGGGCCCGTCGAAGGCGACCTCGACCATGCATAGGGTGGTTCGGCAATCTACGGTCTGGAGCCGGGCACCCACTCGCATGTCCGATATCACTCCGTCGAGATGCTCTCGAGTCTCGTCCGACCACACCGCGTCCTGCTGCTCTGTGGCCCAACGGGTCGCGGCTTGGGGAGCCGGGTAGGTCGTTTCCAGCCCTCCACCTCCGGCTACACCTCCATCACTCGGCCCGAGCACGTCTCCATTCCGGTACTTGCCACGCAAACGATCCAGGGCCGCTTTGCGACGTGCGGCATCCAACTGCCCGAGTCCCCGCCCATCCGTAGCAACGCGCTGGCGCCCATGAGCACGGCCACCGTAGTTTCGAGCCCTGACTGCTGATAGGGCGTGCTGGCGCTCGTCCGACGCAGGACCCGCGCTCACCGCTTGCAGTTGGTCGTCGCCGTGGAGCGACGACCCGAGCCAGCCGACAAGCAAAACAAGGCCGAGTACCGCTAGTGTGACTGACCTGTATTTCGCATCACTACCCACGAACTTGGCTCCAAGCGCCCACCGCCGCGGCGAAGATGAACGCGAAGGTGAACCGTCCCGGACCTCGGCCGAACCTACGCTCCCAACAATTTCCTGTCAGGTGCCAAAGCAACACGAGCAGAGCATTGAAGAGAAAGAAGCGCGTCATCAACAGGGTCAGCTGGCCGGAGGCAGCCCAGGCGTAGGCGTCGTGAAGCCACCCGATGACGGCGAAGACCGCGACCGCCGCAAGGCCCGGTCCGAAGGTCGAAAACGAGCGCGATCTTGCTAGCGACATGGCCAGTGGAACGTGAATATAGCGGCGCGCCCAGTCGCCCAGGTAGATGTTCCAGCGACGCCAGAAATCCAGTGGACTGCTCGCCAGCAACGGGTAACGGTAGCACTCCGCAACGCGGTACCCAAAGGCTGCCATGAGGCCGATTTGTAGGCTAGCGAGTCCCGACTGTTGGGCATACTGCATCAACAGCGTCAGCAACCCGTTGGCGACCACGAGCGGCCCCGACCAAACCACATCCATGGCGTTCGACCATTCCTGCAAGAAGACTCTTGCAGGAAGTGCAATCGCCATTCCAGTGAGCAGCATACCACTGCCCAGGGCGCCTCGCACGAGCGCGAACCGAAGTCCGCGACTGTCCCCATCACGCCTTCCCCGCTGCGTGTACACAATCGTTGGGTCCACTAGGAAGAAGAACAGGCAGCCGCGCAGTGCCTGATTCCGAGTCGCCGGCTCCATGGCATAGCTGTACGCCTTCAAGAATAGCGTCCAGCCGAAGCCAAGAAACGTTCCAGCAGCGATCCCGGGAAGCAATAACCCTGGCAGCACCAAGAACATGCCAAACGAGAGCCCGAAAAGTGCCGCGGCTTCGACAACGCGGAGAGATCCTCCAGCTTGGGCAAGCCAATGGATGCCGGCAACCACTGCGGTGTAGTAGACCAGCCCCAACAAACACCACACCAGCAGTTCGGCCTGGTCAAGCCAAACGCCGAGTCCGAGAAGGACTGCGGCCGGCACAATACGCATCTGCAGTGCTTGGCCGCGCCCCAATACCGCGTAGCTCGCGAAGGGCAGCGTCCGGAGCAACATCACACTTCCGAACGCTTCAAGACCTATCTGCAGAGAAGAGTTGGCCAAAGAGAAACCCATCGAGGCAGCCCCCGCTGTACCAAGTCGAAGTCAGTGCATCAGCTGTTCGGACACCCAACGCCGCATCGCGGCCTGGAAACGAATTGCTTCGGACGCACCGATGCGGCCTCTAAGATCGGCCACAAAGCGGTCCTTTGCCTCGACGCGTTCCTCGGCCGTATGGGCCCGAGTGAACGCCGTTTCAAGCTCTGTCAGTGCCGCATCCAGCGCAGCTGCCTTGCCCTCGCTCAAACTGAGCCTGCCTGAGATGGCCATTCTCATTCGCGCCACGTTGGCGGCGAGCGCCTTGCCATCGGCCACCTCGACAATCCCGTCCACGTCCGGAGCGCTCGGCTGTGGCAACTCGTATTGCAGTGCCGCAGATTCGCTCGGACCTGGTTGGACGCGCCGCGGGATCACCAGGAACCACCCCACATCAATCGGCTGCTTGGCAACCCTTCCGATGGGTAAGTCGCGGAGCGCCGCCTCGAGCAAAGGGTGGCCGGCACCTTCGAGCCATTGCGAGCTCTTCTCGCAGCAATGGCTGTTGCGCAGCCGGTCAAATGCGGAAGCATCTCGCTCGACAAGCTCGACCCAGCGGGAAGCATGTTGCAGAGCCTGTACGCGCGAATGCGGATGCTCCCTGGCGACCAATGGGCTGTAGCGAACCTGTAGCTTCTCCACCGCAAAGACTGTGCGCGGTCGGTTGGCAACGCGCCGAATCAACTGAACGCCGTAGCGGGTATCCAAGGGCGCCGAAATTTCGCCGATCTCAAGCCCGGACAGGACCTCTATTTCGCGGCCGTTCGTGTCGGGTGCACGGGTGGACCACTCACCCATGTCGCCGCGCCGAACACGGTCCGGGTGCTCTGAGTAGCGCTCGACATGTTCGTGGAAACGCTCCGGTTCGGTCCGCAAACGTTCTGCAAGCGCAAATGCCTGCTCGCGTGTGCGACCGGCGTTTCCCAACCCCTCCTCATTGATGCAGCCGTGATAGCGGATCACGATGTGCTCTCCAGACACGCGCTTGCTGGGAGGCGGCGAGCGAAGCTTCAGGACGTGGTAGCCATACTTGGTCTCGATCACCTCCGTTGTCTCTCCGAACCGCAGGGTCTGCAGCGCGTCCAGGAACGCTGGTCCAAGCTGGGTCGCGCGCACGCCCCCCAGGGAGCCCCCGCGAGTCCGCGTCGGGCGATCCTCCGAGTACCTCTTCGCCAACTCGACGAACGCATCGGGATCGTCTCGGAGAGTGTCCGCGATGCGCACGGCTAGAGCCTTTGCAGCCTGCTTGGAACGTGAGGGCGGCTTGCCGTCGGGCTGCCATGGAAGGGAGCGAAAACGCTGAACTTCGTCGAGTTCACTCGCTGCGTGACGAATGACGATGTGCGCAACCCAGAGCACCACCCGGTGAAGATCCTCATGCATGCCCAAGCGCCATCTGCCCTTGGGATAGGTACCGACATCGGCCGGATGACCTGGTTCACGGAAGGCTGCGGCTTTCGCCGGCGGTGGAGCAGGGGAGGCCTGTGGGTCCTCAGCGGGAGTGCAGGCGACGAGGCATCCTAGCGCCACAAGGATCGCCGTGCCCAACCCGCCATTCGTTCGGTCTCTAGCGCGCTGGCCTCTACCCGAGATGGTACAAAGAATCGATCCGCTCGTTGAATAGGCCATATCTCCTCTTGCGCGTAGCTCGGCCACTCGGTCAGCGTGCCGAGTGGCCGAGCACCTGAGCCACCCTATTTGACGCCCTTGTTGTGTAGGTGCTGATTGACCATTTCGGGGACGCATCGGGCGGAGTTGGTCGTGCCTTCGGATGCGACTGCACAATGGCTGACCGTCCACGTTGCGTCGTATCCCGTGACACGTGCGGAGCACCATGGCTCGCCAGCGTCTTTCTCACACCAGACGCTGAGCTTTCTGGGAGACGTTTGTCCCCGCGACACCGCGTTCCTGCCTTCGCTGACGCAGCTGAGGGTCTGAGTGAAGCCGCCGAACCTATGGCAATCGGCCATCGCCGGCTGAATGTACATCCCGACCGCCGCAAGACTGCCGGCTACCACTGCGAGCCACCCCAAACGTTTTGACTTTGTCATTGCTCATCTCTCCATGTTGCTCATTTCCATTGATCGCAGGGCTCCCGTGCGAGCCCCAAGCCGAGCAAGGCATCTTGATTTGGCGTCGACTCGACGTTCCGCGACGCTTGCTGTGTGTCAGGACGCTAGCCGATCGTTGCCGGCAACGCTCGTTACCTTTTGATCACGGCAGCCTGCCGCGTTGGATCTGCGGGCGCACACGTAGCCAGAAGAAGAAGCGTTGCGGAGACACTCCTTGGATGCTAGCCGTCCAGCTCACGCCCGTTGAGACATCGTACATGCAAGGAGCCAACATGAGAGAGCTGCGTGGGGAGGAAGGAGAAGCTCGAACGTTGCCGGAAGCCTTGGCTGCAACACCCGACGACGCAGAAAGAGGTTTCCGGTTCATCGGACCAAGGGGCTCGATGCGCTATCTGTCGTTCGCTGCGCTGAGGGCGGAAGCGACCCAACGCGCGCGGCGCCTCGTCGGGATGGGATCATCCGAGGGCTCCTGCGTAGCACTGGTCGCCGATGACAACATGGAGTTTGTGCTGAGCTTCCTAGCCGTCAGCATTGCAGGGCTCGTGCCGGTACCGATCCACCCTCGCTCGAGATTCCAGGACCTGTCGGCCTACAGGCAGTCGGTCGCCCACATCGTGCAGGCTGCAAGCGCGTCGAAACTTCTAACAACCGACAACCTCCTTCCGAACTTGGGCTCGCTCGAGGGATTGCGCTTGAGCGATGGGAGCGTTCTGGAGCGGGTCTTTTCCGTCGAGGATCTGGAGCGCTGCGCGCCAGCCTCGGACGAACTCCCGACAACGTCGCCCAGTGATCTATGTTTCTTGCAGTTCACCTCCGGGACTGTCTCGGAGCCGAAGGGCGTGTGCGTGACCCACGCGAACCTGATCGCCAACGCGAGGGCTTCTTGGGGGCCATGTCCGGGACTAGAGCGAAACGACAAGGATGTGGCGGTTGCATGGCTGCCTCTCTTTCACGACATGGGCCTCATAGGTTTCGTGCTTGGCCCAATCATCTGCGATGTGCCCGTGGTGCTTCTGTCTACGGAGGCGTTTGCCCGTCGGCCGAGTGTCTGGCTCGAAGCGCTTTCTCGCTATCGCGGGACGATTACCTTCGCGCCGAACTTTGCCTATGACTTCGCTACCAAACAGATCCGAGACAGGGATCTTGAAGGAATCGACCTA
>JAPPOR010000819.1:0-3466 GCA_028817905.1 Myxococcales bacterium | reverse complement strand
AACGTTCAGGGATGGCACGCTTCACACGGGGGATCTCGGATACATGGCGGAGGGTGATCTGTACGTATGTGGCAGGTTGAAGGACCTGATCATTATTCGAGGAGCCAACTTTCATCCGCAGGACATCGAGCGGGCGGTCGCCAGGCTGCCGGGCATTCGACGCGGGAACGTGGCGGTCTTCAGTGTGCCAGAAGCGGGGAACGAGACGCTGATCGTTGTCGCAGAGGGCTCGGTCCGGGATTCCGATACCCTCACAGGGTCGATCGGGGAAGCGGTGAGGCGCGCGGTCGGCGTGACGCCAAGCGACATCGTGATTGCCAAGCTGGGCGCGTTGCCAAAGACGACCAGTGGCAAGCTGCAACGGCAGAAGACCAAGACGCTCTATCAGGACGGGCTGCTGGCAGGGGCGATGGGTAGCGGCGGGAACGAGGCTTAGCGTATCCGGCTTGGGCCGCGCCCGCGCGCGGGCGTGCAGGACTACCGCACCGGACCCGCTCTAGAGAAAGGCGAAGAGCGCTGCGGCAGGTTCGAGCGGTAGTGGGTTGACCGAGGCTTGGAAGCCGCCCGGTAGCTCGCTCACTTGGTACCATCGGGCTGCTGCGTAGTGGGGGATCGAGCGCCGCGGACGCTCCGGAAACGGGAGACAAGCGGGGGATCGAGTCGGACCGGGTCGACAGCCATGCGGCCGGCGCTTATTCTGATGCAAACAGTACACACGTCACTTGGGTGAATGGGCATGGGGGCGACCGTGGCGCAGGTGTGGGGACGGCGCGTAGGCCTTGCAGCGATGCTCTTGGGCGCATGCAATGGGCCCGAGGGCGAACCCGTGGGCGCGGACGCGGCGGTCGGGCAGGGTAAGGCGGACGCAGGGGACGCGGACCGCTGCACCCAGGACGCCGGTGACTGCGCTGCTTCGTGTAGGCAGGCCGACGACTGTGGTGACCATGGGCGATGCGTGGACGAGAGCGAATCCCCGGACGGCCCCCACTGCAGGTGCGACCGGGGCTACGCGGGCAGCCGATGCGACGCGTGTGCGACCGGCTTCCAGGCCGACTCCGAAGCCGACGACGGCGATCGGCGTTGCGTGGAACGAGCCACGGTGGCCTGCTCGGATGGCGGTGCGCAAGACTGCGGCTGCGCAGAGGTGGGCCGCGACGGCCGATGTGAGAAATGCCAGCGGGACATGCAGGATCGGAATGGCGACGGTCGCTGTGACCCTACCTGTGAGGCCGCTGAGCTCGACTGTGGCGACCATGGCCGCTGCACCGATGCACTGGGGCCGCCTAGGTGCCGCTGCAACGCGGGACATGATGGACCGGCGTGTCGGCGCTGTGCAGCAGGCTACCAGGATGCCGACTCGGACGGCACCTGTGAGCCCGACTGCGCCACGGCCTACCCCAATGGATGCGGCAGCTTCGGCCGCTGCATCGAAGCCTCCGGCGTCGCCACCTGCCGCTGCCAGGACAGCGCGCGCGCGTGCGACGATCCGGGTTGCTGCCCGGTTGCACAGCAGCTTGCGGTGGGGCAGCGCTTCTCCTGCGTCGCCCTGGCAAACGCCGCAGTGCACTGCTTCGGGGAAAACGTGTGGGGGCAGGTGGGGACCGCGCTGTCGACAGCCGAAACCCGCCCTGTGGCCGGGCCGGCCTTCGACTCGGAGGTGCGGATGCTGAGCGGCGGAGAGCAGCACAGCTGCGCGGCCCTAGCCAGCGGAGAGATGCACTGCTGGGGCTTCAACAACTCAGGTCAGCTCGGCGTCGACAAAGACAGTCACAGTGTGACCCCCGTCCAGGTCCCGATCGAGCTCAGCACGACGGCGCCGAGCATTGCAGGGGGCTGGCTTCATACCTGCGCAGTGACCGCTGCCGGGGCTGCCAGGTGCTGGGGATACAACGACCGGGGTCAACTGGGCGACGGCACGATGGAGCGCCGTGGGGCGCCTGTGGACGTCGTTGGGCTCAGCTCGGGTGTGGTCGTGGTGGCTGCGGGCAATCACAACAGCGGTGAGCGGCATGGCTGTGCGCTGATGGCAACGGGTGGCGTGCGCTGCTGGGGCGAGAATCCGCATGGCCAGCTGGGCAACGGCGAACGCGCTAGCCTTGCGACCTCGCCGGTCGATGTCGCTGGGCTGGACTCCGGGGTCAGTGCGATCGCGGTAGGCAACGGCTTCAGCTGCGCGATCGTGGGAGACCCCGGAGCCGCCGGGGCACTGTGGTGCTGGGGACAGATCACCGACAGCACCGAGCCGGTCCCCATGGAAGGCATGGCGTCGGGCGTCCGCTCGGTCGCCGCGAGCGGCGGCCAGCTGTGCGTGATCAACGAAGACGGTGACGCCGCCTGCCGCGGGAACAATCGGGACGGTCAGCTGGGCAACGGCACGCGCGACGAAGTCGAGGGGTGGTCTAGGGTGTCGGCGCTGGAGGGGCGCGTGGCCCAGATCGCGCCTTCCAACGCGCACACCTGCGCCCTCACGGAAGAGGGCGAGGTATTCTGTTGGGGCAGCCGGGCCGGCGGAGCCCTGGGGGATGGCCTCGTACAGCCCGCCCAGCCCACGCCGACGCGCGTACGCTTCTAGCAACGAGGTGAGCTCACGAGCTCGGTTGCTTCGGGATCGGTCAACAAGATAGGTTGGGCGACGTGGACGAGAAGCGCAAGGTGCAATTGCGCCTTGCGACTCAACTCGAGTCGGAGCAGGCGTTCGCGCTAACAGTGATTGCGGGTTTGGGTAACCTTTGACGCCGCGCTGAAAGACAGCCCGCCGTCAGACTGAGATAGGGTCGGCGAGCCACGGTTCGAAGAGGTAGCACCCTGCGGCTTGGCCGTGTACATGGAGCGCCATGTCGAAGGAACATCGGGTGGTCGCACCTGGGCCGTCGCCGGGCCGCGTACGCGCCGAGGACGGCTCCTTGCTGGAAGTGCCAGAACGGTGGGTGTTGGTGCCGCCGGGGGACTCCGCACTCACCCGCCGTATCAAGCAGGCCGGCCCCGCCTGGCAGGTGCAAGACAAACGCGGGCGCCGAACGTTCTCCCGCGGTGTCTGGGCGGACGCCGAGACGGTCGAAGGGATCCGCCAGGCGCTCGCTGTGGAGCGTGCGGACCCGGCGTACGCACGCAAGCGCGAAGCGGACCAGAAGCGCCGACAGCGCGCACAGGCCGAGTATGTGAAAGCCTTTCGCTCGGCAGTAGTAGACTTCCTGGGGTTTGCGCCCGCTCACGCGGCGCTGGCGCTGGCGCTTGCCGAGGCCATCACCGACCACGCCGTGCCGGTCAACAGCGGCACGGTCGCCCGAACCCAGCGCATCCCGCTTCCCCGTCGAGCCGAGGCCGCGACCATCGCCTGGCTCCGACACCAGACGACCGAGTACGACAGCATGTCAGTCCCGCGCGTGAAGGGCATGCGCCGCGAGCTGCGCCGTCTACTGGCCGAGCGCTCGCGCAAGCTCCTGGGGCGCTATCGCGCGGGTACCCC
>JAPPOR010000495.1 GCA_028817905.1 Myxococcales bacterium | reverse complement strand
TGGCGCGCGCTCGCGTGCTTCATTGACCGTCAGTGTCAGACCGTCCAACTCTGCACCGTTCATCTGTCCGATCGCGTTCTTGGCGTCGCTCTCTTCGACGAATGTCACAAAGCCGAAACCGCGTGAGCGTCCAGTGTCGCGGTCCGTAATCACCTTGGCGTCATCTACGGCACCGAATTGCGCAAATGCGTCACGCAGACTCTGGTCGTCCGTACCCCAGCTGAGGCCGCCCACAAACAATCGATTTCCCATGTTTTCTCCGATTCTTACAGGGTCTGTCGGAGGGGCCAATCGATCGCTTTGGGTCCGGCAGTCTCTGATGTGCTGATGCGCTGCTCGCGCCCCCCGTTATTACCACGGAAGCCGGCGACCGGCACACCACATTTTCCCGAGTTGAGGGGTGGAAAGTCGCCGCCATGAAGCGTGAATCTGAGGCCGGACAGAGGTGACGCAGAGGTTCTCTCCGGATGCTCGGTGTAGCGGAACCTCGTCGACGCGATGTCCTGTAACTATTCGGTTATACGGGATTTGTGCGCTTCGGTGGCTACCCTGACCGTCCGGAACGCGGGCCTGCCCCGGCCCCGTCCGCAAGCCCTGAAGATGCCCTTGCGACGGAGCAACAAAGACGTCTCCGTGAGGCGGGCTATGCGACCAGCGGGGCCAGCACACCCTCCAGTTTTTCTTTGGCGCGCTGTTCCAGTTGGCGGACACGTTCTCGGCTCACCCCCATCTTTTTGCTCAGCGCTTCCAGGGTTGGGGGTGTGTCGCTCATGAGCCGCGCTCTCACGATCTTTTGCTCTCGATCGGTGAGTGATGACAGCGCTGCCGCCACTTCCGCCCGCTCACGAGCCTGTTGTTGGCGGCGGATGGAAACTCGCTCCGGCGTCTCCTCCCGTTCCACCACGTGGTTCATCCACGCCGATCCATGCGGCCCATCCAGGGAGCTGTCGTTCTGAGACAGCAGAGGCCATAGTTGTCGGCAGCGCGCTTCGGGCATCCCGCTGATTTCGATGAGCTGTTCTACCGTCTCCACGTTCTTCGCCCGAAATGCGCGCATCGCCCGCCTTTCTGTACGTGTCGTACCTAGCCGAACGATCCGATACCCGCGGACCACGTAGTCCCGGATTTCCGCCCGGATCCAATAGCTCGCGTAGGAGCGCAGCCGGTTGTCGTGCGCCGGGTCGTACCGCTCTGCCGCTTTCAGCAAGCCAATATTGCCCTGTTGCACGAGGTCATCCATGGGAATCCCCCAGCGCCGGTATTCCCGGGCAATCGTGATGACGAATGCAAGGTTGGCCTCGATCAACTGCTTGCCAGCTTCCCGCTCCCCCGCTCGCCAGCGCCTGGCCAGATCACCTTCCTGCGCTGGCTCGAGGGATTCGAACCCGGCCACTTGCCGGCGATATCGATCGTAGTGCGTGCGGGTCGTGGTGCTTCCCATCAGGGCCTCCTAGGCTGGCGCTTGCTGGGCGCCAGAAGCACATGCTGTGCCGAACCGCGATGTGGCTGGAATCAAACGTCAATACTTCCCCCGGATCGTGCCAGGGTGCAGTCTTGCCGCGGCAAAGTGCCGCAGCTACCTAGCCCGGGTTATTCACGAACTCCGCATCGCCTCGCTTGACCTTCGACTTCACAAGGCTCTCGCCGCCCTTGAAAATACGGGGAGTATTCCCTTCGGTCGCCGAAAACCGTGTGAAGCCGAATCCATGCGCGATCCGACGCAGAGTTCGTGAACAATCCGGACTAGTCGAGTTCCCCGTCCCGGATCGCCTGGATGCGATCCTCCCCGCGCTCGGCGGCTCTTGGATCGCGCGCCTTCACGGCGTTGATGTAGCGGCGATAGGCCTTCACGGCCTGATCGGCTCGACCCATCTTCTCGTAGCAGTTGGCCAAGTCGTACAGTGCCCCCCCGTCGCTTGCACGGGTAGCGACCACCTTTTCATAGTGTGGGATGGCCTGCTCAAAGCGCTCCATGCCCCGCAGCGTAATGGCCAGGTTGCGGCGGATCTTGACGTCGTCGGGACGTTGCCTAACGGCCTGCACCAGGTATTTGGTGGCCTCTTCGTAGCGACGCTCTTTGCGCAGCGCGACGCCCAGGTTGTTGAGCAGATCGGCATCGCTGGCACGCCTTCTGGCCATGTGCTCCATAATCCTGATCGCATCTTCGTTGCGCCCGAGCCTGCGGTACGCAATGCCGAGGTTGGCTGCGCTGATGTCATCCGAAGGGTCCAGCTTGATCGCTTCCTCCAACCGCTCCGCAGCCTCCTCGTTGCGCTTGAGTCGCAGTAGGATAGCGCCGGCAAGCGCGTAGGCTTGCGCGTGCTTCGGTGACAGGGCGATCACGCGGTTGTACGAGCGCAGCGCCCCCGCCAGGTCACCGCTCTTGCGCAACAGGCCCGCCAGCGTCTGATGGGCCGCCGCATGCTTGGGCCGCAACTCGATCGCGCGCTTCAGTTCCGCAATCGCGGGCGCCATGCGGCCACTGCGCTTGTGAGCCAAGCCGATCCGGTAGTGCGCCTCCGCCTGGTCGGCCAAGGCCACCGGCGCTGTCGAAAGCGTGCCCCACACGAAGCAAACGATGGCGACGACGACTCGAAGGTTCCTGCAGGGCATCGGCGGCCTCCCAACCAACAGCATGAGCCTAGCCCGCATCCATCACCAAATCACGTGCCCTCGCACAACTGCTCGACTCCGCAGGGC
>JAPPOR010000616.1 GCA_028817905.1 Myxococcales bacterium | reverse complement strand
AGTGCGCCTACGACAGCCAGACGATGGAATGCTCGTGGGTGTCGCCCCCCAGCGGGGATTGTTCGCAGCATAGCGACGATGTCGCGTGCGAGAGCGCCGGGTGCCTTTGGGATTGGACCTTCAATACCTGCGGCGAGCTGCCGTAACCGGGCCCGTCATGGGCATGGCAGCGACGGCCGATGCCGTCAAACCCATGACACGCGATGGAGCGGCCCGCGCCGGACAGCGGACCGCTCCCTGTAGGCCGAATAGCCTACGGGACCTCTCCCAGATCGGTCCCAGCGACCACCCGAGGGACGTTGTTAGTAGTTCTGGTGGCTGCGGGACCCGCCTGGCATGCCCCTTGCGTCGGGGAGTCGGGTTACAAGGATGGCCTGTCAGTGATGGTCCCACAATCCAGCGCGGCACAAGGGCGATCCCACGACGTAGACGACGCCGAGCTGCGTCGTCGGGCGATGAGCGTCGTGCTGGGCAGGCAGCGGGAGCTATTGCTCGAAGACGTAGCGCTTCATGAGGCTGCCCTGGCCGAACGTATCGGCAACGCCAGGATTCTCGTCACGGGTGCCGCCGGCTCGATCGGCGCCGCTGTAAGCCGAAGCATTGCACGCTTCCGGCCCGCCGCGCTGGTGCTAGTCGACACCAGCGAGAATACCTTGGTGGAGCTGGTCCGGGACCTGCGTTCCTGCCCCGGGCCGATACCCGGTGAGCTCCAGTCCCTTTCGATTGAGTTGGGCAGCACCGGCTTCAAACAGTACCTCCACAGTGTTCCGCCATTCGACTACCTGCTGAATTTTGCCGCGCTGAAACACGTTCGCGCCGAGCGCGACCCGTTCACCCTGATGCGCATGTTGGACACCAACGTCCTGGCACTGGCGCGCGTCCTCGCCCTGCTTTCGTCCCAGCCGGGAAGCACCCACGTCTTCTCGGTGTCGTCCGACAAGGCCGTCAATCCCCACAACCTGATGGGGGCAAGCAAGGCACTGATGGAAGCACTGTTGTGGCGCCATCTCGAGCGGCTGCCAACAAGCAGTGCTCGCTTCGCCAACGTGGCCTTCTCCCACGGCAGCCTGCTGGATGGATTTGAACACCGCCTTCGAAAGGGTCAGCCGTTGTCGGCTCCGAGCGACATACGCCGCTACTTCATCACCCATGACGAAGCGGCGCACCTGTGCCTGCTAGCGTGCTTCGTCGCAGAGCCAGGGAACATTCTGGTGCCCAAACTCGAGGCGTCCGAGCACCTGGTATGCCTGTCCGACATCGCCGTGGCCATGCTCCAAGCCCGGGGGCTGTCCCCGCGCCTGGCAGATTCCGAAGAGCAAGCCAGGGCGTGGGCCGCTGAGCGCACACCCCACGCGGTCGAGTGGCCCTGCTACTTCGCACCGTCCAGCACCAGCGGTGAAAAGCCCTACGAAGAGCTCGTACATCCCATGGAGACGAGGCGGGAGGACCGGTTTGCGGACGCCATTGCCGTCAACGCCGTCGGCGCGCCCCACGCAACCGTCGATCTCGCCCTGTCGAGACTCGGGGCGTCGATGAACGAACGCCTATGGAGCGTGGACCGAATCGCTGCGCTGTTGGCGCAAGCGGTGCCGACACTGTCACATCGGTCGGTCGGGCATAGCCTCGACGAAAAGATGTGATCCCATGTGCTGTTCTCGGTTCCTCGGCCCCCGCTTCCATGGCCACCCCTCTGAGCCGCCAGTGCTCGCGCCGTGGGACCGGCACACGACTGGCACGCGAGTTGCTGTCTAGGGCCTCAATAGGCCTTGCGAGCGGGCGGACAGGGTGAACACCCACGTAAACACACGAACAATTGCCGTTGTATCGGGCAGCCGGGCGGACTACGGCATCGTGCAGCCGATTCTGCGCCAAATCGATGACGATCCCGATCTGGCCCTGCAACTGATCGTGACTGGCATGCACCTGTCGCACGAGTTCGGGCATACGGTGGACGCCATCGAGGGCGACGGCTTCCGGATCGACCACCGGCTGGAAACGCTGCTGTCCTCGGACACACCCAACGGAACCGCCAAGTCGGTCGGCCTGGGGGTGCTTTCGTTCTCCGAGCTGTGGACCTCCGCCGCCCCCGACGTGCTCCTGTTAGCCGGCGACCGCTTCGAGATCCTGAGTGCGGCCGTCGCTTCGCTGCCCTTCAACATCCCTATCGCCCACGTACATGGCGGCGAGGTCACCCAGGGAGCCATAGACGAGGCGATTCGCCACAGCATCAGCAAGATGAGCCACCTGCACTTCACGAGTACCCGGGCCTACGCAGCGCGGCTGGTTCGAATGGGGGAGCATCCGGAGCGGGTGCATTGTACCGGCGCACCCGGCCTCGACGCCCTGCTTGCGGCCCGAAGGTGGACCGGCGACGAATTCCGCGCTCGAACGGGCACGCAGCTCGCACCGGGCACGCTGCTTGTCACCTTTCACCCAACGACCCGTGACCCCGGCGCGTCGATCCGCGACTTTCAGGCACTGCTGACGGCCCTTGAGGAAGTGCGCCGGCCGCTGCTCTTCACATACCCCAATGCCGATGCTGGAGGGCGGAAGCTGATCGAGATGCTCGAGGCGTTCGCACGGGACTTCCCCAACGTCGAAGTGGTGCGGAACCTGGGAACGGCGGGCTATCGCACGCTGCTGGAAACGGTGGACGCGATGGTGGGGAATTCCTCCTCTGGAATCATCGAAGCAGCGAGCTTCGAGCTCCCCGTCGTCAATGTAGGAAGCCGCCAATCGGGTCGCGTCCGCGCGGCCAATGTGATCGACGTCGAGGGGAACTCGGACGCGATCACCCGCGCGATCCTCCGCGCGACTTCCACAGACTTTCGAACGGGCCTCGCCGGGCTCGAAAACCCCTACGGTGTAGGACGCGCCGCGCCCCAGATCGTAGGCCACCTGAAAGACGTGTCGCCCTGCCCGCGCTGGCTTTCCAAGGGGTTCTATGATGCCGCCTAGCAAGGCCACCGGAGCCCTTGGTTCCCTGCCCCCGATCACGCTGAGCGAGCCAAACCTCTCGGGCCGTGAGTGGGAGCTGGTCAAGGATTGTCTGGACAGCGGCTGGGTCTCATCGGCGGGCCCCTACGTGGACCGCTTCGAACAAGCAGTTGCTCGGCTTGCGGAGTGCGAGCACGGCATCGCACTCGTAAACGGCAGTGCGGCGCTGCACATGGCGCTGCTTTGTGTCGGGGTCGTTCCCGGGGACGAGGTCGTGCTCCCGGCGATCACATTCGTCGCCTCGGCCAATGCGGTCCGCCACTGCGGCGCCCACCCCATCGTCATCGACATCGAGCCCGACCACCTGCAGCTGGATGTCTCCAAGCTCTCAACCTTCCTGGCCAACCGTTGCACCCGCTTGCCATCGGGCGAACTCGTCAACCGAGTCACGGGTCGCCGCGTCAAGGCCGTCATGCCCGTCCACCTCCTGGGTCACCCCGTCGCCATGACCGAACTCCTGGAAGTCACGACGGAGTATGGGCTAGAGGTGGTCGAGGATGCGGCACAGGCACTCGGAAGTCGCTATCGGGAGCGGCCTGTCGGTGGCCTCGGCCGGTGCGGCTGTTTCAGCTTCAACGGCAACAAGATCGTGACGGCCGCAGGCGGCGGCGTGCTCGTAACGGACGATCAGGCTCTGGCCCGCCGCGCCCGTCACTTGAGCACCCAGGCGACGGTGCCGGGCCCCGCGCCGACGCACGATGAAGTCGGGTACAACTACCGCCTCACCAGCCTGCACGCGGCCCTCGGATGCGCCCAGCTGGAGGCGCTTCCCGAACGCATCGATCACCGCCGTGCCATCGCAGGGATGTATGCGGAGCAACTCGCGGACGAGCCGGGCTTGGCGGTCCTTGGAGAAGCGCCCGGCATCATCAGCAACTGCTGGCTCCCGACGGTACGCATCGAGCCAGAGATCTTCGGCTGCGACGCACATGGGTTGCGCGAGGCACTGGCCGCGCAAGACATCGCGTCACGGCTTCTGTACCAGCCCCTCCACCGGTCACCCTCGCTTGGTGCCGGCCTCGCCCTGTCGACCGACGTTGCGGACCGCCTGCACCCCCGTGTGCTCTGCCTACCGGCGAGCTTGCCGCAGGGCCAACAGGATCTCTCACGCGTGGTGGCAGCGATCTCGGCTGCCGGTCAACAGGCTCGGGCGCGCAGCTCGGCGCCGGTCGCCAAGGTCTCCACCCGCACAAAGGATTCGGATCAAGACGCGCTTCCCGCGCTACTCGGGGGCCGTCCGATCCGAAGCGAGCCGTTTGCCCCTTCGGTCTGGCTGGACAGCGCGGAGCGTGCAGCCGTGCTCGAGGCCTTTGACCGCCATGAGTTCTCCCGCTATGCGGGAGGACCGGTCCCCGGTGTGGAGACCCACCTGCGGCTTACCAGCGATCAGGCCGTGGACTTCCCCCTGCCCTACTGGAACGTGCTCGGCGGCATGCAGGTCCGACAGCTCGAGCGCAACGTGGCAAGGTCGACGCAGGTGCCGTTTGCCGTCGCGGTCAACTCAGCGACGACCGGGCTCGTGGCAGCGCTGCAGGCGGCCGGCGTTGGCCCCGGTGACGAGGTCATCACCACTCCCGTCACCTTTACCGCAACCGCCACCAGCATCGTGCTCGCCAACGCAGTGCCGATCTTCGCCGACATCGACGAAGCGACCGGCAACCTCGACCCGGCGGCTGTCGCTGCGCGCATCTCTCCGCGGACACGGGCTATCCTGCTGGTGCACCTGTTGGGTCGACCCGCGAACCTGGACGCATTTTGCCAGCTGGCAGCCGACCACAACCTCGCCCTGATCGAGGACTGCGCCCAAGCCCCGGGGGCCACCTATCGCGACCGACCTGTCGGGAGCTTCGGACGCTTCGGGGTCTACTCGCTGCAGCAGACCAAGAACGTGATGGCGGGCGAAGGAGGACTGGTCGTCGCGAAATGCCCCGAGGACGCCAGGCGCCTGCGCCTGGCTCGCAACCACGGTGAAGCGATCGTCGAAGATGGGCTTGAAGGCTCCGAGGTTGCCAACACGTTCGGTTCCAACTACCGGATGAACGAGCTCACTGCCGCACTGGCCCGCGCCCAGTGGCAAAAGCTCGGCGACAGCAATGCGGCTCGCAGTCGCAACGCCGCTACCCTGTGGGCGCGTGTGCGTGAATTGCCGGGGCTGAGCCAGCCGACGCTTCCGAGCTACGCCGGGGCCGTGCCTCACGTGCTAGCGCTGCACTACGATGCAAAGGCTGCGGGCGTTCCCAAGAGCCTCTTGCTCGACGCATTGCGCGCCGAGGGCATTCCCGTGGGGGGCGGGTATCCACGCCCGCTATACATGCACCCGATGTTTCAGTCCGGGCTGGCCTACGGCGACGCCGGCTGCCCGTTTCGTTGTCCGCTCTACGGGGGCACGACCGACTACCGCAAGGGGTCCTGCCCCGAGGCGGAGCGCTTCCTCGCCAATGCCCTGTGGGTCTTCCAAATCTATCCACCGCTGGCCGAGCGAGACATGGATGACATCGCGCGGGCCTTCGAACGGGTATGGCAAGCGCGCGACCGGCTGCGGGCCACCGGCCTGGACGGCGGGGAGAGCCACATCGATCGATGACGCCCTCGCTCGCCACGGCGGCCATCGTTGGCCTGGGTCAGGCTGGCTCGCGCTTCGACGAGGAGCCGCGCCCCGCGATCTGGTCCCACACGGGAGCGTGCCTGCATCTGCGTGATCGCATCGAGCTCCTCGCAGGTGTGGACCCGGACCCCGAAGCGCGGCGGCGCTTCGAAGACCGCGTCCCTTCCGCCCGCTGCTATCCGACCCTCGACGCCATGTTGGCGTGCGAACGACCCGACATTGTATGCCTCGCTGCGCCACCGACGATCCGCCTGAGCGCCATCAACAGGGTGCTCGGGACCTATCGGCCACGCGTCATCGTGGCGGAAAAGCCCCTGGCGCTGGCGGAGTCCGACCGCAGCCAGATCGTACGGGCCTGTGAAGCGCAGGGTGTTCGACTGCTCGTGCACTACAACAGGCCACTGCAGGGCATCTACCGGCGCATGCGCTCGGAGCTCGCGGAGCGACTGGGAAGGCTCTACACGCTGAGCGTATTGTGCCCCAACCGAGTGTGGTCGATCGGTTCACATGCCGTGCATTTGCTGCTGTACCTGGCGAACCGCCCGTTGCTCCACCACCAGGCCTTCGCACTACCCTCGCTGCATGAGGACGGCGAGCAAGCCTGGGACCTGCACTGCAACTTCGCCGACGGCCTGGTCGGTCGCGTACAGGTCTGCGGGCCAAAGCATCTGTTGTTGTTCGAGGTCGACGCGATCGGTGAGTACGGACGTCTACGCGCTCGCGGCAACGGCGGGCGTCTCGAATACACCCCGTTGATCTCTTCGGACGAATATGTGGGCTACCGGGTTGAGGGGCCCACCGAGCTGCTCTACGCCAGCGACACCGGCGAGTCCACCTTCGTTCGTCTCTGGGAAACCGCCTACCAACAACTGGCAAAGGAAGCCCCGGCGCCCACTGACGGCCCCCACGCGCTGCTATCCGAAACCATTCTCGACGGCATCGCAGCTGTGCAGGAGCGCGTTGCATGAGCAACTTGGGGTACGTTTTGGGAGTCGTCCATGCCCGCGGTGGCTCGGTGCGGGTGCCAGGCAAGAATCTGCGTCCCCTGGGAGGTCGGCCTCTGATCGCATGGATTCTCGAGGCCGCCCTGTCAAGCCGTTGCGATCGAGTGATGGTTTCGACGGACTGCGAGCAGATCGCATCGGTTGCACGGGCCGCTGGCGCGGATGTTCCCTTCTTCCGACCGGCGGACCTGGCAAAGGATGTGGCCTCCGAGCTTGTGACCAGACACGCAACGGAGTTCTGGGAGCTTCACCACGGCCGGACGGTCGATGTCGCGATCACCCTGCAACCGACGACTCCCTTCCTACGGGGATGTGACATCGACGCGTGCCTCGCGATCCTCGAGCGAAACCCGCCACTGGAGTCCGCGATCACCGCGACGCACGTCCACCAGCGACCCGAGTGGATGTACTCGATGGAAGGAGAGCTGAGCGGCCGCAAGCTGCAGGGCCAGGCGACCCGCGGTGCCGCAGGGATCAGTCAACAGCTTCGGCCCCTGGTCCACCCCAATGGCGGCGCCTATGCGACCCGGCGGCGCCTGCTGTGGGAGGACGGCTTGCTGGTATCGAACACCACCGGCGTCCACGTGATGGACCGCCTGCACTCCGTCGACATCGACGAAGAAATCGACTTCCTCCTGGCCGAGTCCGTCGCTCGCCACCTGATGCGAGCCGACTCAAACCCAACCTGCGGCGGCTCCTACGAGCCGCAAAACGAGGCGAGCTGAGTATGCCCAACGACGAAACGACCGTAATGATCAACCCGTCTTTTCACCTTCAGGCCGGGTGCCACGAGCGGGACGATCCCGCCTACAAGGCCTACCGCGCGCGGTGGCACAAGAACCCGGCCAACAACGTCGTGGAGCGGTTCCCCGTTCACCTGGACATCGAGACCACCAGCGCGTGCAACCTGCGCTGTCCGATGTGCTTCCAGGCCCAGGCCGATACTCGGCCCGACTATGGCTTCATGCGCTGGGACCTGTTCACCCGTTTGATCGACGAGGGCTCCGAAAAGGGCCTGGCCTCTATCAAGCTGCAGTATCGGGGCGAGCCGCTGCTCTCCGACAACCTCGAAGAAATGGTGGCCTATGCCAAGCAAAAGGGCGTCATCGAGGTCATGTTCAACACCAACGCCACACTGCTCGACAGCAAGCGCGCACGGGCGTTGATCGACGCGGGCCTAGACAAGATCATCTGCTCTGTGGACGGCCACACACCTGAGGTCTACAACCCAATTCGCGTCTTCCCGAAGCGGCCCGGCGACTTCGACTTGGTGCTCCGCAACATCCAGGGATTGCGTCGGCTGCGGGAGGAACTGGGCAGCGCGCACCCGCTCATTCGGGTGCAAATGGTGGACATGCCCGAGAACCACGCCTACGTGCAGGAGTACACCGACTTCTGGATGCAGAACGGAGCCGACGCCGTCGCCATCGAGGAGAAGCTGGACTACTTTGGAGAGTTCGTCAGCCTCTCGCTCAGTCGGGCGGAAGCCGACCGGGCGATCTATCCGGAGTTCCAGTGTGAACAACCGTGGCAGCGCCTCTTCGTGCTGTGGAATGGCAAGGTTACGATGTGCTGCGGCGACCACTACCACCGCCTGCCACTTGGCCAACTGTTCATGCCAGACGAGCAAGAGGAGCTCACCGCCCAGCTTGCGCACGCTCGCACGCGCGGGGCGGCAGAGACGCGAGACGGTCTATTGGAGGTGACCCCCGCGACTCGCATGCGAGAGGTTCGCAAACTCGTCGGAAGGCTCGACAGTCACGACGAGCTGAGCCTTGTGGGTGTCCGAGACGAGTACGACAACCTGGTGCAGGCGCGTGCAACGATCGAGGAGATCTGGTCCGGAGAAACCCTGCAGCGCGTCCGCCACGCTCACCGCGGCGGCCGTTCCCATGAGATTTCCGTGTGCGCAAGCTGCAGCCTTCGCGACGCAGCCCACCGCAACTACAACAAGCAAAACGGCAACCCGGACGATGCCACGCAGAAGGTGCCGGCTTGAGCGAAGTCTCCCCAGGGTGCTGAGCCTTGCGCGGCCTCCTGCCCAAGTGATCACGTATGCAAGGCCGCTAGCCTGACTCGATCTCGGGATACTCGGCTGGTCCAGGGTGGAAGTCGAGCGAGAGCGCTGACGCCTCGAGCAAGCGGGCAGGGACGATCCATGGACAAGGGTACGAAACCAAGCACCGACGCCTGGAGTTCCGACGGAACCAGGGGCGGGGGCCGCCCCCGGTCGACAGAAACGAGCCGGACTTACATCCCGGCGCCCGAGCGTAGTCAGCGGCGAGCGGCGGGTCTGGATGACCGGCCTTGCCCAGCAGGCTCAGCGGGCTCATTCGCCCACAGCCCGCGGAAACAACCGCTCGCAGTCGCTGTTGGCACGCTCGTAGTCCGTGGCATGGCCAATATCGATCCAGTATTCGTGAATCGGGAACACCCCGGGTCGCTCGCCATCGGCCAGCAGCTTGTCGAATAGGGCGGGCATGCTGCACGCCTCTCCGGGGGAGACGCTCGCGACCGCCGCGGGGGAAAGTACGTAGATCCCAGCGTTGACGAACATCCGGTGCACGGGCTTTTCATCGATGCCCTCGAGCCGATGACCGTCGATGCACACGACCCCATAGGGAATCTGAACGTCGTGCTCGCGCACGCACATCGTTGCCGGCGCGCCGTGCTGCCGGTGAAAGTCCAGTAGCTGCCTGAAGTCTAGCTTCGTCAGCAGATCCCCATTCATTACGACCAGTGGATCGCACAGGCTGCGGGGAAGCAGGGCCAGGGCACCGGCGGTACCCAACGGCCGGTCCTCGTGCAAGTAGTCGATCCGGACGCCAAGCGAGGAACCATCCCCGAAGTACTCCTGGACCATCTCAGCACGGTAGTTCACCGCAAGGAACACGCGCCTGAAGCCGGCTTCCACGAAGCCCTCGATGATCCGCTCGAGAAGCGGCTTGTGGCCGACCCGAAGCAGGGGCTTTGGCACGTCGTCGGTCAGCGGACGCAGCCGACGGCCCAGCCCTCCGGCCATGATGAGAGCGGAGCTCCCATGGGGCTCCGGTATTCGCTCGACCGTACAGACGATGTCGCACAACCGCCCCGCATCATCGACCAGCGGGAGGTGCCGATGACGGCTGCGACGCAAGATCGCCAGCGCTGCGCGCCTGTCTAGGGCCGCTGAAGCGACCGTGGGGCTCTTGTTCATCACCCCAGCCACGGGATCTTCCGGCGCGACCCCTGCCAGCATTGCGCGCCGCACGTCCGCGTCGGTGATGGTGCCGAGCAAAACGCCACCGCGATCGACAACGAGCGCGATCTGCTCATGGTTGGCATCGAGGATCGCGACGGCCTTTCGGGTGGATGCCTCCGGACCCAAACAGAGATGGGGCAGCGCCGCAGCTGGCATTTATCCCACGCCCCCCCCAGCAACCCGCTGTAAGGCGACCTGCTCGGCGATCGGTTCGTCGGGTTCGTAGTCCCGTGACGCGGGACGCCCACAGAGGTCCCAGATGCGAAGAGGCGAGCACCCCCCCGCGGGTCGCTTGGCGATCATCGCATCCGGCGCGAGAGTCTCTCCTCGTCGAATCGGTCGGGCCGCGACCAGGCTGCGCCTGGCTACGCTTTGAACGGGCTGCTCACCCCTCGTGAGCATCTTAGCCGCCGTTCCCAGGGCGCGCTCGGTCGCCCGTACCGCAGACACCATCGCGGCAAAATCGGCCGGCTCCAACGATGCCCTGTGGTCAGGGCCCGGAAGCGCACGGCAAAGCGTGAAATGCTTCTCGATCATACATGCACCCAGGGCAACCGCCGCGGTGGGGGTTGCGATGCCCTCCGTGTGGTCGGAATACCCCACCGGCAAACCGAAGCGCTCCCGCAGGGTCCCCATGGCCCGCAGGTGCACGTCGTCCAGTGGCGCCGGGTACTGACTGGTGCAATGGAGCAGGGTTACACGCCGCGCGAGGGCGGACCGCGCCTCGGGTGTAGCGGCCAGCTCACGGCAGGCACCCAAGGATGGAGGCGGACCCCCCTGCACGACACCGTAGGAGATCACCGCAAGGGCATCGGCCACTTCTTCGAGTGTGGACATGCCCGTGGACAGGATGATCGGTCGATCGGTGCATGCCGCAGCCAGCAGCAGCGCCCCGTGGGTGATCTCCCCCGACCCAAGCTTGATGCGAGGCACACCTACCTGGGAGATCAGGAAGTCCAAGCTCGCGATATCAAAGGGCGTGGAGAGAAACTCGAGCCCTAGGCCGTGTGCACGGCTGCGCAGGTGCGCGTGGCACTCGGGGGGGAGTTCGAGCGCGCGCAGCATGTCCAGCTGCCCCCCGGGTCCGGTCGTCGCACATTGATATGGCGCCTTTTCGGCCTGTCCAGTCACGAGGCGCTCCGCGGCAAACGTCTGGAACTTAACGGCATCGGCGCCCGCCTCGGCGGCCGCCTCCACGAGCCGTTCTGCCAATGCGGGGTCGCCCCCATGGTTAACGCCCGCCTCCGCAATCACGAAGACGCCGGAGGGGCGGCAGGCAGAGGGTGCGTTGGGCACGACCCAGTAGCAGAGCAAGATGGGTGCCATCCATGGGTCGGGTGCCCGGCAGCAAACCCGCTCAGGACGTGGGCCAGCGTGGGAACCGATGCAGCAAGTGTCACTTTCTTGACGCTAGCGTCAGCCTTCACCCCGGAAGGGTGCTCGCATAACCACGCAGTGCGACACGGGGCAGCCTTTAGTCTCAAGCGACGGATCCGTTCTGCAGAGGAATGCTCTCGACCACCACGTTGAGCCCTCCCTTGAGAGGAGCGCCATGAGCGGGCCCGGCGGGGTGCGTCATCCGGAGTACTTTCGGCCAGGGATCTCGCTGATGACAGCTGCCTTCGACCACGTGGACGCGCGGGACGCGGTCACACTGGTGCGAGCGGTCGTCAACCAGGTCGAGCAGGTGATCGTCGCCTTCGTGGGTACGGAGATTCCTGATGGGCTCCCGAAGGAGCCCCGGCTATCGGTCTTGGCAACCAGCCAAGGAGAGTGGGGATCAAAAGGACAGGAGGCGGTCACACACCAACAACTGGCTCAGCTGTGTGCGCACGAGTGGTCCCTTTACCTGCCACCCGGTGCAGTGCCGGATCCGGGGACCCTAGCAAGCCTCCGCCATCGACTGGCCAGGCTGGGCTCCGCATCGTTCTCGTTTCGCCTGGGTGATGCCCCGCGCGAGTATGCCACGTACTATGCGCAGCGGGTGTGGCGTACTGCAAAGCGACTCCGAACCGACGGTGCGGGCAATCTTCTGGGGCTCTTTACGGGCGCCCGGAGCACCGACAATGCCGTCGTAGACCACGATCTGAGATCGCATTCCGCGCCCGCGGAGCTGCCGACGTCGGTCGCGCATTGGGTTTGTACCCCGGAAAGCTGGTTAGTCACCGGCCCGTCCCCGACCGCCGTGCGCGCGGTCAGCGAGGCAATCGAGGCACACCAAGACCGGCAACGGGCCCCACACACGGACCGGACGTCGGTGGCATCGGAGCTGGTCGCTTGGTGCCACGAAGCGACCGCCGCGGCTGCCGGCCTCCCGCCAAGCAAGCCGCTCGACAGGGGCATGTTCCCCGAGCTTCGTATCGGAAGCGCCGGTCTACCCCAGGGGTTCTGGCAGCATGGCACAGCGGTGCTGACGCGACTCATCGAACAGGCGCCCTCGGTCGCGGCAGACCCGAGTCTGGTCTTGTCCCTACCCGGCCTGCTGGCCACCTGGGCCGCCGCCGGAGCGACGGCGTGTCCGCGCATCGTGGTCGCCATGGTCGAGCCATCGGACTATGCAAGGGCCCTGCAGCGTCGTGAGGGGGTCCCGCTCGCCGATGGGATACGAAGGTATCGGCAATATGCGTCCCGTGTGCTTGAGCTGAGCCGTCGCGCGGCCGGTGCGCTCAGCATCCTGTGGGGCCAGGAGCCCAAGCAGAGCTTCGGCGGCGAGCACAGAACAGACGGTGTCCAGGACCAGATACACGAGTGGTTTCCGGACCTGAAGGGCCTGCTGTTGGGAGCCGAAATGGAGGCCGCTTTGCCGGGAGCGGATTCACTCCCGGAGGTGCTTCGGGCGCTCAGCCACGAGGCGCTCGACGGCGAGGCCGAGGACGTGGTCAAGACCCATCACGCCCTGCGCGCGCTACCGCGCTCACAGTCCAGCGCAACAGCTACCGGCCCCGATGATGCGCCCAATCATGCTGCGCCAGATCAACATGTACCCACGATGGCAGCGGTGCTCTACTGCCCTGGGGACGTAGCAGCGCTTTCGGACTGGCTGACCGCAGCCCGGCTTGGCTGCGGCGCGGCCACGCTCGAGCATGTGACGGTGCTGAGTCCGAACACGCTTGCGCTGGAGCCAGTGCGGCATGGCGGCGATCTACCGTTTGCCCTCGAGCTTGAAGCGACGGGCGATGACCCCGAAGCAGCCGTAGCGCGGGTACTCGAACGAACCGAGCAGGACCTTCTGTTCTTCTCGACCACCGATGCGGTTCCCACAGCGACCACGTTCGAGACGCATCGAAAGGCGCACCAGCTGGGGCGTGCATCCGGCTGGATCCTGGGAAACGTAGCGGGCTCCCCTTTGAGGGACAGCGACGCCCCGCTGCTGGATCACGCCAAGTTGGGGCTCTGCCTGCCCCTGCCCCATCCGTTCCCGGACAACGCCTCGATCCCCACCGAGGTCTTGAGGTCCCTCGGCACCTTCCAGGAAACGGGCCGGAGACCGCATGCGTTTGTCGAAAGTGCGCTTGTGAGCGCGGCCCAATGGGGCCCGCCGCACTACGTCGACGCACCGGTGACCTATCGCGCCCCCACCGGGGTACACCAATTCATGAAACAGCAAGCCCTAGTGGCCACCACCTTGGTCGCAACGGTCGAGCGACACGGCCTGCCGTTCAGCCGACGGGAGCTGCTTGAGCGCATACGCAAGACCCAAGCGCTATGGGCCCAGCGCGACGCGCTCAAGGAAAAGCGCGACAAGCTCGTCGTGGCCCTCGGGGCGGGAGGACAGTCGGCCCCGCAACTGCGGGACGCCTACACCAAGGTCCTCCAGGCGGCATGCCACGTTTCCCTGCTGGAAGGCCTGTTGCGGGGCGGCGTGGAAGTGATCCGTTTGATGGGCACCGATCGTTCCCTGTTTCGGGCGCTGGGTGAGCACTGGAACGGCCTTTCGGGCCCCGCGCGAGTAGCCGCCTTCGCCGCCCACGGTTCACGCTGCCAGGACCTGGTGCAGCGACACAAGGGGGAAACGATCTTCGTACTGGGTACTGGACCCCAGCTAGGAAGGCTGTCCCCCGCCGAGGTACAAGCTCTGGCGAACCACACCACAGTGGGTGTGAATGACTGCCATTTCGTCGTACGACCGCGTTACCACGTCAGCGCGTACGTGTCGCGCGTGCTTGTGGCGCAGCGAAACCTGGGAGATTCTGCAACCATCCTGCACATGCGCCCCTACTGCGCGCTGCCGCTGTTGCCGGGTACGCTCTCGGTACGTCGGATGCCCTTCGAGGGCGAGCTTCCCGCGGGGCTCGGCGACCCACCCACGCTCTACACCCGGAACAACGTCCTGCTGGGCGCCCTGCATCTAGCACTCGTCCTTGGTGCCGCCCGCATCGTGGTGATCGGTCTCGAGATGGACAACATGCTGCACTTCTACGCGACCGATCCGGAGCAGCGACAACGGGTCGCAAACGCCTACCGTCAGGTCTCCACGTCGCCCTACCTCGGCATCGACCATCCCTATGAACGCGCGGTCGATATCGTGCGCTTCATGAGCAAACCCGAAAGCGCCCTTTCTCAGCTGCCCAACGCATTCGACGAGTGCGACCATCAGGCGACCTTCGGCGCGTACGTCGATTGCCTGCGACAACAGGGCGTCGAGTGCATCAGCGCCGTAGAGGACAACGTGCTAACCCGGGCGGGGGCCCCCTACGCACCCCTAGGCGACCTGCTCAAGGAGCGGGGCGCCGCTTAGTACGACTTCATAGGTGATCACCTA